>DASWDX010000261.1:0-6802 GCA_036395055.1 Pyrinomonadaceae bacterium
TTGTTTGAGACTACCGGAGAGCTTCAATGGCTTGAGGAAGCTCGTTCTTTAACTGCCACGATGATTGAGGAGTTTTGGGACGATGAGGAAGGCGGCTTCTTCTACACCGGACGAAGTCACGAAGACTTGATTGTTCGCTCCAAAGATTTTTTTGATAATGCAACGCCGGCTGGAAACTCGGTAGCGGCTGAGCTTCTATTACGAATTGGCCTGCTGACAGATAACAGCGACTACCAAAGACGCGCGGCAACTATTCTTCGGCTGATGGCGTCCACAGTTCAGCGTTACCCATCCGGTTTTGGTCGTCTGCTGTGCGCCCTGGATTTCTATTTGGCAACGCCGAAAGAGATCGCGATTATCGGGGACCCGGCGACGGCGGAGATGCGTTTGTTGATAGACCAAGTTTGGAAAACCTACCTGCCTAATAAAATCGTCGCTCAAACTTCTCCCGAAGACGTGGCGGCGCTTGAGCTGGTTCCTTTGCTGCGCAATCGTCCACTTCTGGATAATAAGGCCACGGCATATGTGTGCGAACGGTTTACCTGTAACAAACCCGTTACCAGCGCTGCGGATCTCGCTTCCCAATTAATGAGTGGAGCGGCCACGACGGGTTGACCAATCATGGACAGCACCTACTACAACGTCTTGACTCCAAGCTACTGAAAGGGTTATCTTTAGCCGTGCCAACATTGTTGGCACAAAGCCAACAGGGGCTGTCGCCCAAATATCCCTTTTCAAGTTCCATAGTTTCCGCTAGTCGCAACTCTCATCTTCAGCTAGACCAGACTGATTACGGCAGGTGATTCCGACCCTGCCAATAGGGGACACCCAACGCAATGAGCGAAAAAAGCAACTGGAAGAGCACTGCTCTCTTAAGCGGTACCCTGGCCTTGGGTGTAATACTCTTGTGCTCCGCACTGGTATCGACCATTAAGTTACCATTGCTGACCAACGCCGGACTGTTGTCCTGGTTGATGTTGCTTGTTCTAACGCTCGTGGCCAGTAGGTTCACGGTTTCTATTACCACGACTGTGGGCGTCAATCAGAGTCGGAAATCGGTCGCTGATGCGCTTGTGTTCCTTGCTGTCATTCTCTATGCCGTGCCACCCTCGGAGACTGCGGGTCCTGCCACCCTGCTCGCCGCGATTGTCGGTTTAGTCTCCACCTACGGATTATCAAGTCGAAAGGAGTCTATCTCAACAACGGCAATCGCCGTGATCTCAACTTTTATTTCGGCATCTTGCTATGGCTATCTTGCGACGATCTTTGCAGATGATCCTGCCCCAAACGTGG
The DNA here is from genome assembly GCA_036395055.1 of Pyrinomonadaceae bacterium. Taxonomy (GTDB): domain Bacteria; phylum Acidobacteriota; class Blastocatellia; order Pyrinomonadales; family Pyrinomonadaceae; genus PSRF01. Next base: position 1,294 of record DASWDX010000261.1, read on the forward strand.
GCCAGGGTCTTCCCTTGAATGTTCTTCTGGTGCCTCTTTGCGTGCTCGCCATCTTGCAATATTTTCTGAGCACCCTCGCAACGGTCTATTTCCTAAACATCGTTGACGGTAAGCCACGTGTCCTGCCGTCTCAGGAAAGTATCGTGTGGACTCTAACGACGCAGGTTGCCGGTGCCGCTTCTGCAGTCCTCTTCTACTCTGCTTGGCACGGCGCGGGACTGCCCTTCATTTTGCTTGGTCTGCTGATTACGGGTCTCGTTCATTTGCTATACAGGTTTAACGAGAAGCGACTCAAGGAGGTGCGGCGCGCAGAAGCAGAGCAACGCAGGCATGTCGAGGAGATGGCGACCATTCACATGAACACAATTGAGTCGTTGGCAATTGCGATCGACGCGAAAGATCAGACCACTCATGGCCACGTTCGCCGCACTCAAATCTACGCGTCGGAGATGGGCAAGCTCTTCAAGGTAAGTAGCAAAGAGGTGCAAGCCCTTTTCGCGGGCGCCTTATTACATGACATTGGTAAACTGGCGGTGCCCGAATACATTCTCAACAAACCAGGCAAGCTGACTGAGGCTGAGTTCGCCAAGATGAAAATCCATCCAACTGTCGGTGGCGACATTCTCAGGCGCGTTAACTTTCCCTACCCTGTGGAAGACATCGTTCGCTACCACCATGAAAAATGGGATGGCAGTGGTTATCCAAAAGGCCTCAAAGGAGAAGCCATTCCGCTGGTGGCGAGAATCATTTCCGTTGTCGACTTCTACGATGCGACGCGCTGCGACCGTCCATATCGCAAAGGAATGAAGCGCGAGGAATCGCTGAGGTTGCTCAGAAGCATGGAGAGAAGCGCTTTTGATCCACGCGTCGTGGACATATTCATACAGCACGTGGAGGAATTCGATCGGCTTATTGCCGCGGAAGATATTCAAGAACAGGTAGATTCGGAATCGCCGGCTCACGACTATCTGACCAACACGAAACCCGACGCGGGTCTCGCGTCCAATCTGCTGGGCACACCCAATGATCACGATGCCGGATTCAGATCCATCACAGAGGCGCAACGCGAAGTGTTTGCTCTTCATGAGATCGCGCAAACCATCGGTTCTTCGTTGAACCTTAACGACACAGTAACACTTGTCTCCAATAAGCTTCGGGCCATTGTTCCGTTTGATACCTGTATTATCTTTGTTGTAGACGAGAAATCCGGACGGGCGATGGCGGCCCACGTGGCGGGCGAAGACGCGGATATCTTCCGGCACCGGCGGATGAACGTAGGCGACGGCATAACCGGTTGGGTCATTGCAAATGCTCGGTCGATGTGTAACGCGTCGCCGGAACTGGATCTGGTGGGAGTACCTGAAGAAGTGGTGAAAAATTATCGTGGCGTACTTGTTTCGCCGCTCCTTCGCGAAGACGGTGCTTTTGGAGCGATCACTCTTTATTCCAAAAGCAGGACTACCTATACGACCGAACACGTTCGGCTGCTCGAATCAGTTTGCCAACACGCGTCCAGCGCTCTCAACAATGCTCTAACATTTGAGAAAACAAAGGAAAGCGCGCTTATTGATCCGCTCACAGAACTACCGAATGCGCGTGGATTCTACATGATGCTTGAACAAAGGATCGCGGAATGCCAGCGGATGACCAACGAGTCGCTTGCGGTAGTAAGTATGGATGTTGATGACTTCAAGGCCATAAACGATCAATACGGACACGCGATTGGCGATCGCGTGCTTGCCGGTGTTGCCGGAGTAATCAGAAAAGAACTGCGGCACATGGACATTCTGACGCGTTACGCAGGGGACGAATTTGTGGCAATCATGCCCATGTCTTCGACTAACATGGCTGCGACCATCGGCGAACGGATAAGGAAGGCCGTCGAAGCACAGAAGTTTTCTGTGCGGACCGGTACCGTTGTGCAGCTGGGAGTAAGCATGGGCATAGCCTGCTTTCCCGATGAAGGCGAAACAACCGAAGAACTACTGACGGCAGCCGCGCGCAAGATGCAAGGCAACAAACATGCTCGTAAGGCAGTCATGACCCTCGCGAATAGTCCGCTCAGCACGCTGGACGCCTTCAGGTGATCAGAATGGTATTAGCCCTCTTAAAGCGCACCTGGCTCGATGCCGTGTGCGCTTTTTCGATTTAAGCATCCCCACATTTCAGTCCTTATCGAGCAAACCATTAGTTTATGAATGGAAGCTGAACAGCTTGCATCAGAGCGAATCGGACCAGTTTTGCACGCCGTTATAAACCTCGGTATAATCCAACGCGCTAATGTGAAGCGTCAAAATCTGTTCATGTAGAGCCGGCATTGGTCCGGGTCAATAGTCGAAAGCAGCAGACAGTGGCAAAGTCAAACTACGAGATAGGGAAGCGTGCGCCGGAGCCCTCGCGCGTCGGAGCTGAAGAGACAACCGCAACAGGTGTTATGGATGACGAGTCCGCCGACATGGTGGATTCGTCAAGTCCGCAGCAGCGACGCGAGAGCCTGAAGGAAGCGCAGAAAAATCGTCTCGCTGATATCGATCGGGAAACGCTGATCAATATCTACCACCAAATGCTTCTTGTCCGCCGCTTCGAGGAGAAATCGGCGGAGGCTTACAGCGCCGGGAAAATCGGCGGGTTTTGCCACCTTTACATTGGCCAGGAAGCGGTTGCCATTGGCGCCATTTCCGCAATCCGCAAAGATGACTATGTGTTAACCAGTTACCGCGAGCATGCGCATGCCATCGCCAAAGGCATGTCTCCGGACTCGGTGATGGCCGAACTCTTCGGCAAAGCAACTGGATGCTCGAAGGGCAAGGGTGGGTCGATGCACATGTTTGACAAGGAAGTAAATTTTCTTGGTGGCCACGCTATCGTAGGCGGACAAATTCCGCTGGCTACTGGGGTTGCTTTCGCGTCGAAATATAAGGGCACCGATCAGGTGACGCTTTGCTTCTTTGGCGAAGCGGCCGTCAACCAGGGCGCATTTCACGAGTCGCTAAATATGGCCCAGCTCTGGAAACTTCCCTGCATATACATTTGCGAGAACAATCAATATGGAATGGGCACATCTCTGGAGCGCGCGATGGCGTCACAGGATATTTCGCAAAAGGCCTGCGCCTATGACATAGCTGCTGAGTTTGTGGATGGCATGGACGTACTGGCAGTGCGCGAGGCGACCCTGCGAGCTGTTGAGCGTGCCCGCACGAGCTACTTTCCTACTCTCCTCGAGGTGCGTACCTATCGTTTCATGGGCCACTCGATGTCTGACCCTGGTAACTACCGCACGCGTGCTGAGATCGAGCGCCATCAGGAGCGCGATCCGATTAAACTCTTCACAGCAAGTCTGAAAGAAGAACGCGTGATGTCAGATTCAGATTTTCAAAGGATTGAGGCGGATGTCAAAGAGCAAGTTGAGCATGCGCTCGAGTTTGCAGAGCAAAGCCCGCTGCCCGATCCGAAAGAACTGTACACCGACGTTTATGCCAATCCGATTGTTCCGGATAGCAAAAGAGGGCCTCAATAGATGACTGTGGTGACCATGCGCGAGGCGCTCAATCAAGCCCTGCGCGAAGAGATGCTGCGCGACGAAAACGTTTTCCTGATGGGCGAAGAGGTTGGCGCGTATCAAGGCGCGTACAAGATTACGAAGGGCTTGCTCGACGAACTCGGAGAAAAGCGCGTCATCGACACGCCGATCACAGAGTTAGGGTTTGCCGGACTTGGTGTCGGCGCCGCAATGGTCGGACTGCGACCGGTCATCGAGTTCATGACTTTCAACTTCTCGATTCTCGCCACCGACCAAATTATCAATTCGGCCGCCAAGATGCTTTATATGTCTGGTGGTCAATTCAATATCCCAATCGTATTTCGCGGTCCGGGTGGCTCCGCTTTTCAGGTTAGCTCGCAGCATTCACAGGCCCTTGAGTCGTGGTTTTCCTATTTTCCTGGATTGAAGGTTGTCATGCCTTCCACGCCGGCAGACGCCAAAGGTCTCTTGAAGTCGGCAATTCGCGATGACGACCCGGTTATCTTCATTGAGCAAGAACGCATGTACGGAAACAAGGGGGAAGTTCCGGAGGACGCCGACTTTACTATTCCGCTGGGTGTGGCAGACATCAAACGAGAAGGAACAGACGCCACGATTGTCGCGCGCTCTTTGATGGTGCCGGTTGCCTTGAAGGCCGCGGAGGTCTTAGAGACACAAGGGGTCTCGTGCGAAGTTATCGATCTGCGAACCATTCGCCCCCTGGATATTAATACGATTATTGCGTCTGTCAGAAAGACCAATCGCGTGGTGGTTGCCGAGGAGTCGCATCCATTTTGCGGCGTGGGCGGTGAAATCTGCCAGGAGATTACTGAGCGTGCCTTCGACTATCTCGACGCGCCCGTTAAGCGGGTCTCGGGTGCCGATGTACCTATGCCGTATGCAAAGAACCTGGAAGATTTGGCTATTCCCAATGTAGACCAGGTGGTTGCGGCCGTTCGCGAAATAGCGTATCTGGAATAGGAAATCGTAAATCGTGAATCGTGAATAGAACATGCGATTTGACCGTTTCATTCGCTGCCGTCTGTGTTTTCTATTTACGATTCACGATTCACTATTAACGAGGACTTAATGGCGACCAAGGTAATCATGCCCAAGCTCTCTCCGACTATGGAAGAGGGTCAACTCTCTCGCTGGCTCAAAAAAGAGGGCGATAAGGTGTCGATGGGCGAACCCCTAGCCGAAATCGACACCGATAAAGCAACGATGGAAATGCAGGCACTCGGCAACGGAGTGTTGCGCAAGATTTTGATCCAGGAAGGCGAATCAGCACCGCTGGGTCAGTTGATCGCGGTTATCGCTGAACCTGACGAAGACATTTCCGCACTTACAAGCGAGGCCGACACCAGCGCAGCGGCTAGCAGCGCTTCACCTGCACCAGGTGAAAAGGAATCTGCCGCAACCGAAACTGCTCCCGCAAGTGCCCCAGTCGTAGCAGAGCAGGCAGCTGCTAAGGGTGCAGGCGCCGCCGGCGTCATTACTGGAAATGGACGTCAGGAAGCAAAACACAATGAGGGCGTGCCGGCAGGTCGCTTGGTTGTTTCTCCGCTAGCCGCGCGCATGGCAGCGGAATCAGGAATAGATTTGCGTTCAGTAAGTGGAAGCGGCCCTGGCGGAAGAATTATTAAACGCGACGTTGAAGAACTTATCAGTCACGCCAAAACTCCTGCTCCAGCAGGCGGCCAGCCTCCACAAAGACATCTGCGTGCCGTCGAGAGTGCCGCCTTTGAAAAATCAGCGACCCCCCAAGCTTCCGCCTACCGCGACGAACCGATCAGTGAGATGCGCCGCACAATTGCTAAACGTCTGGTAACTTCGCTGGGACCGGTGCCGCATTTCTTTCTGACTATCGAGATTGAGATGGATCGCGCAGCGGAAATGCGCAAGGGAATAAACGAGCTGGATCCGGATCTTAAGATTAGCCTCAACGACATTATTATCAAGGTGGCGGCTGCCGCGCTCATGCAGCAT
>DASWDX010000262.1:0-14048 GCA_036395055.1 Pyrinomonadaceae bacterium
GCTACACCGTGAGGGCCTGAGCCTTGGGAGACTGCTAGATGCCTTGTATTTGTCAAAAGCGATGCCTCAGAAAAGGACAAACTAAAGTTTGAACTCTGAACTGCTAGCGCTTATCGCAAACTTTCCTTAATTCTCTCCGCCGTCTTTGGGCCAATGCCATCAACGAGATCAAGCCCTCCGCCGGCGACAAACTTCTTAAGGTCATTGCGGGATGAAACTTTGAATTTCTGATGAAGCATAGCCGCCGTTTTGGGGCCTATGCCCGGAATCTCCAACAAGTCGAGCACCGTCTCTGGCGTTTCTGTAATGATTCGTTCCCACGCGTTAAAGGTGCCGCGATCGAATAGTTCTATTATCTTACCGGCGATTGCTTTGCCCACTCCGGGGATCGCCTGCAAACCCGCGACACCTTCCTCGGCGGCAATCTGCTGTAAAGGCTTGGGCCAGGTTTCGATTGCTTCGGCTGCATTTCGATATGACCGCAATCTAAACGGATCGTCGCCGCGAATATCCATGAGGGCGGCCAGGCGGTAGAATCTTCGCGCAATTGATTCGTTGTCCACTCTGTTATTCCGAATAACGAAGGGTGTGTCGAAACTGTGTAAACGGGAATACGTAGTCTACGTCGAGACTAATGGCGAAATCAAAGAACACAAATCATAAACTGGCAGAAGACCCGTGTTATGCTGCATTAAAATTCCAATCGGGAGGCCGCGAAATGATCTCAGCAAGAAGACGATGGCTAGTGGGATTCTCCAGCCTCGGCGCCGGAGCAATCTTGATCGGCTGTAACAAACCCGGAACTTCCGAGTCAAACGAACCAAGGGTCGAAGAGGAAGGCGAAGAAGCCGAAGTTACGGCCACTGAGGACCTGATGCGCGAACACGGCATACTCCGCCGCATCTTGCTTGTGTATCAGGAAACAGCAACCAGGCTGAGCGGTAACGCTTCGATCCCGCCGGAGCCGCTGCAGAAAGCCGCTAAACTGTTTCGCGTCTTTGGCGAGGAGTATCACGAAAAGAAACTTGAAGAAACTTACATTTTTCCGGCCGTCAAGAAAGCTGGTGGAGAAGCGGCGGGCTACGCTGATGTTTTGATCGCTCAACACCAGCGCGGCCGCGAGATAACCGGCTTTATTCTCGCCGCCACTACGGGCCCGAAATTGTCTGCAACCAACCTTAAATCATTTGTTGCGGCGCTCGAATCCATGGTGCGCATGTATGAGCATCATGCTGCGATTGAAGATACCGTTGTGTTTCCTGCCTGGAAGGAGACTCTCAATTCACAACAGCTCGATGAAATGAATGAAAAGTTTGAGGAGATCGAACACCAGCAGTTTGGCGAAGACGGTTTTGAGGATGCCTTGAAACAGATCGCAGAAATCGAACAGAGTTTAGGCTTGAGCGACCTGGCGCAGTTTACCGCACCGGTCCCGCCAACTACGGGATGACAAGTTGTTTACGGTGGCAGCAACTCATCGAGAGACTTGAGCAGATCCCGTCCGCGCAAACCGGGTTGTTTCTTCTTCGTTTGCCCAAGGGAAATAATCTTCGCGTCAGGGTCGATCAAGACAAATGCCTTGGCCTTACGCCACGAACATTGTGCCGGTGCCACTGTCGGTGAAAATCTCTGTGAGCAGGGCATTGCGCATGGTGCCGCTGAGAATGTGAGCACTGTGCACGCCGCGCCGGAGTAGTGCGGTAATACTCTGAAGTTTGGGAATCATTCCGCCCGTTGCCGTACCATCATGGATCATCGCTTCCGCTTCATCCACCGTCAGTCGCGAGAGCTTCGTGTCAGGATCACCCGGACGCAGGTAGATGCCGTCAACGTCGGATAGCAGAATTAACTTTTCTGCTTTCAACTGCGCGGCAATTTCTGCCGCTATCGTGTCGGCATTGATATTGAAGACCGTGCCTTCGGCGTCCGCCCCCAGCGAAGAGATGACCGGCAGATAGCCCTGGTCAAGCAACACTGTCAGCAGGCGTGAATTGATTTCCACCACGTCGCCAACGTGGCCGAAGTCGATTTGAGAACGTTCGCCGGTTTCGCGATTCAAGATCTCTTTAGGCGGCCTTCGTTCCGCGTGCACGATGTTGCCATCAACTCCCGAAAGGCCCACCGCTTCAATCCCCCGATTACGCAGGGCAGCAAGGATGTCGGTGTTTATTTTTCCCGCAAAAATCATCTTGGCCATTTCCAGCGTCGCATCGTCAGTAACGCGCCGGCCTTCGATGATTGTTTGCTCGACACCCATCCGCGACGCGAGTTCGCTCAATTGTTTTCCACCGCCGTGGACGACGCAAATTCGTATGCCGACCTGGTGCAACAAGGCCAGCTCTTCCGCCAACGAGCTTAAGTTTTCCCGATCCTCAGTGGCCTTCCCGGAAAGCTTAACGACAAAGGTCTGACCTTGGAAACGTTGGATATATGGGAGCGCCTCGCGCAACAAATCGAGACGCAACTGATTGCCGACTTCGCAGGTGTTAGTCATTTCTTTTTTGGGCCGCGGATCAACGCGGATATTCGCTGATCAGATCAACATGAATCGGGAACGTATTTGCTCATATCCGTGTTATCCGCGTTTATCCGCGGCTATGCTTCTTTCGCCAGCAGACTTGCCATGATGGCTTTCTGCACGTGCAAACGATTCTCTGCTTCATCGATCACGACCGAAGCCGGCGAATCAATAACGCCGTCAGTGACGATCACATTGCGTCGTACTGGCAAACAATGCATGAAGATCGCCTGACCTCTTGATGACTTCGTGCGCGCCATTTTTTCTTCATCGACAATCCACTTCGCTCGATACTGCGCGCGCGCGGCAACGTCTTTTTCCGGTGCTCCATAAAACTGCTTCGCGCCCCAGCTCTTCGCATAAATAACATCGGCCCCCGCGAAAGCTTCATCGATATCGTTGGTCACTGCCACACTGCCTCCTGCCGCAGCGGCCTGTTTCCCGACCAGCTCCAACAACTCTTCATCAAGCTCGTATCCGTCTGGATGCGCGAGCACCAGTTCATGGCCCGTCTGGGCCGCCGCCAATGCGAAGCTGTTTGGCACCGCCATCGGCAACGGCTTTGGATGCCAGGCCCAGGTCAGCACCACGCGCTTCGGTTGCGCGCCAAGTTTTTCGCGTATCGTCATCATGTCTGCCATAGCCTGGCAGGGATGATGCATTGCCGATTCGAGGTTGATGATTGGCACTTCGGAATATTTCGCGAATGCCCCGAGCACGGGATCGGTGCGCTCTTCTTCCCAATTCTTAAGCGCGGCAAAAGTGCGGACGCCAATCGCCGAACAATAGCGAGCCAATACGCGCACAAACTCCGCGACGTGCTCAGTCTTGTCGCCAGCCATCGTTACGCCGTCGCGATGTTCGAGCGTCCAACTCGAGCCGCCGGGTTCAAGGACGACAGCGTTACCGCCAAGTTCGTAAACACCGACTTGCATTGACGCACGCGTGCGTAAGCTGGGATTGAAGAAGACGAGGGCTACAGATTTTCCTTCGAGGGCTTTGGCTGGATTCCCTGCCTTGCACTCATGGCCACGGCGTTTGAATTCTAGGGCCGAGTCGAGCAGTTGCGTCACCTCGTCCCGTGAACAGTCGGCCGTTGTTAAGAAGTTTCTCATATTTGGAATGCCGCTCTTGAGCCTAAGCCGCACGCTTGGAAAACAGCGGCTTTGCCAGTCCATACAAACTGATCAGAAGCCAAAACGCCTCCATAAAAAACGCCGATAAGTTGAAACGAAACCGGAGCGAGATGATCACCAATATAGCGCCGATAGTATTCAACAACAGATAGCTAATCGCCGAGCCGGACAGTTTCTCAAGCTGCAAGAGCAGGTAAGCAATTACCATCAGCAACACACCGACATTGCCGACCAGATCAAACCAACTGTAATCCAAAATCATGCCTCCCGGTGCGAACGCGATTTCAAGATCGGCGACACAAGCTCAGTACACTTCATTCCTTAACGTTTGGAGGACTCCCACTAACAGATCGACTTCCTTGCGCTTCAAACACAACGGTGGCAATAGTCTTAGCACGTTTGGATCGCTTGAAGTGCCCGTGATGATCTTCCGCTCAAGGAGTGCTTTGTGAACAGGCGCCGCTTTTTCGCTAAACTCAAGTCCGAGCAGGAAGCCGCGACCGCGCACAGAAACGATTCGGGGTACTTCCTTCAGACTGTGGCGCAGATACCCTTCAACTGTCCTAACATTTTCCAGCATCCGGTCATTCTCGATCGCTTCCAGAGTTGCGGTCACTGCGGCCATCGCTATCATTCCGCCGCCAAATGTCGTTCCCAGATCGTTCTCCCGGATGTTCGCACTAATCTTTTCGGTTACCAGACAAGCGCCGACCGGAATACCACTGCCCAGCGCTTTTGCCAACGTTATGATGTCCGGAACAACGCCCGCCCCGGCTTCACTACCGGAAAAAAACCATTCCCCCGTCCGGCCCACGCCTGTTTGTACTTCGTCGTAGATCAAAACGATCTGGCGCTCGTCGCAGAGTTCCCGCAGCGCCCGATAGAATTCGGAATCCGCCGTGCGAACGCCGGCCATCGACTGAATTGGCTCAAGCATAATGGCCGCTACAGCCTTGTCCGCCAGTGCCCGCACGGATTCAATGTTGCCAAACTCGGCTTCCAGATGGCCCGGCACATTGGGTTCACCAAGCTCTCGATATTTGCCAAGAAAAGTAGCGCTGATCGCATCGGCAGTGCGCCCGTGAAAGCCGCCGGAGAAGGTGATGATGTTTTCGCGGCCCGTCGTCATGCGCGCCATACGCATCGCGTTCTCGTTCGCTTCTGTTCCTGAATTACAAAAGAAGGCTTTCGTCAGTTCGGATGGCGCAATTGAAATGAGCCTCTCGGCTGCTCGTGCACGGGCTTCCGAGTAAACAAGGTTCGAATAAAACAAAAGCTTCTCGGCTTGCTCCTGAATTGCCGCGACAACATGTGGATGGGAATGACCTGTGCCCGCGACAGCGTGACCGCCATAAAGATCCAGGTATTTCTCGCCGTCGCTGGTGTAGAGCCAAACGCCCTCCCCGCGCTCGGCGACGATCGGCATTTTCTTATAAGTTGCCAGCTGATAGCGCTCTTCGAGTGCGGCGACTTCAGAGAAGGCTGTAGTTGTCTCTGGTTTCATCCGGCTCTCATTCCGTTTGGGACAATACTTTCAGGGACCGCCAAAACCGGCTTCAGGCTATCAGCATAACCAACATCTAACAGCATTCCTTCCGAAAGCTCGCTCATGATCTTCTTTGGTTCAAGATTGACGACGAATAGGGTTTGTAGGCCTTCGATACTTTTCGGATCCCCGCGCTCCTGCTTCATTCCCGTCAGGATGTTTCTGCGATGATCCCCAAAGTCAACGATCAGCCGTAACAACTTATCTGAGCCGCTGACGTCTTCGACCGCCATGATTGTGCCTACGCGAATATCGACCTTGTTGAGATCAGCGATTGTGATAGAAGGCTTAACTCCGGCTGCCTCGAATACGTCGTTCGTCATGGGTTAGTCCCAACCAACATCAATCCCGTCGTCTCATCCAAACCGAACATCAGGTTCATGTTCTGCACGGCCTGGCCGGCGGCACCTTTCACCAGATTATCGATTGCCGAAAAAACAACCACCTGATTCCCGCGGGTCGCAAAACCGAGATCGCAGAAGTTCGTCGTCTTAACCCAATTGATGTCGGGGGAACCTTTCACCAGTCGAACAAAAAAAGAGTCTCGATAAAATTCTGCAAAGATAGATCGCAATTGTTCCTCGGTCAGATCCTGTTTGGCCTCGACGTATATCGAAGAGAAGATACCTCGTGAAACAGGCAGGGAATGCGTCATAAAAACCAATTCGCTATTCCAGTCGCCTACGCTTTCGAGTTCCTGTTCGATCTCCGGCACGTGTTGATGTGTAAAAGGCTTGTAAGCATAGAACGAATTCATACGCTGCGGGTGATGGGTGTTCGCGGCGGCTTTCGCCCCTGATCCTGAAGAGCCCGTTTTGGCGTCGACAATCACGCGCCCATTGACCAACCCATTCGCAACCAGCGGCGCGAGGCCGAGCAGGGTTGCGGTGGCAAAGCAACCGGGATTAGCAATAAAGCGGGCTCCTCGAATAGCCTCGCGATTTGTTTCCGTTAAGCCGTAAACAAATTCACTCTGCGACTTCATCGCTCGGTGTGGGCGGCCGTAGTGTTGTTCGAAAGTCTGCTGGTCACGCAGGCGAAAGTCGCCCGACAAATCGATGACCTTCACCTTCTCGGGCAGATGCGGCACAAGATCCATCGCCTGTCCATGCGGCAACGCCAGAAAGATGCAGTCAAGATCATCGAGCTCAGACCCGTCTTGTGAAGCGGTGCGAAAAACCAGATCAGTCAATCCCAGAAGATTTTTGTGAACTCCGCTGACACATTTACCGGCCTGTTCATTTGCAGTAACAAAAGTGATTTCAGCGTTCGGGTGAAACAAGAGGATACGCAGCAACTCCGAGCCGCCATATCCTGAGCCGCCAAAGATGGCCACGCGGAGTTTCGAGTTTCGGGTTTCGGGTCTCGAGTTCACTATGCTAAAAGCCCTCTTCAACTGGGTCTCGCTGTTCTCAAGGTTAGCATCTTGTTCAGTTAGTGAGCCGAACTCGAAACTCGAAACTCGAAACCCGAAACCTTATGACCGAGTAGCTCAAACAACCGCTCGCCGTTCCGCCGCGCATTCGCCGCCGGCACGCCAAACTCCTTCTCAATAAAATCCTGCCCCATTTGTGAGTCGGTCACCGAGCCGGCAATCACGTCGATCTCGATTCCGCGGCGGCGCAACAACTCTATTCCGCCCCAGGCGCCGACATAGTCCGACGCGCAGAAGACGAGCCCGGCAGTCGCGTCCCGGAGTTCCATGTCTGCAAAAACCGTTGCAACGGAGTATCCGCCCAGCAGACCGTCGCCCAGTTCAATCACAATCAGGTCCGGCGAGCTTTCGTTCAGACGTGAAATAATTGTCTTGGCAACGTCAGCAAGGTTCGTAGCGCCTACAGTCGAAGGCAAGCCACAATCAAGAAAACTTGCGATTGCGATCGCTCCGTGATCCGCCATGTTAAGTGTGTCTCGCAAGCAGGCGATGCCGGAAAGTTTGGCTCCGGCCACCCGCAAGCCGGCTCGGGTTGCCTGCTTGATCAGTTCAGTGGCGGCGTACGTCTTGCCGCTATTCATGCACGTGCCGGCGATGATCACCAGAGGGGCAGTTTCACCCAGGCTTGTTTGCGGCGGAAGTGCGGCGTCTGCAATGTTCAGGACACGCCCTTGCTGATCACTCGCCAGGCCGATGACTTCGACTTGAATCGCGTCACTCAAACTCGAGTGATGGCCGGTGCAACTTCCAATCACGCCACCCATGTTAAGCAAGTGCAATTGATCGCCGGCGTTGACGCTTGCCGGCACATCTCCCACGAAACCTTTCAACGCGCGGCGCCGGCCGAGGACGCCGATGAGCACATCGCCGGGATTAATTTTCGCGAGCCGGCCCGTTGGTAGCTCGAGCATGTTGTAAGTAGCACTGTCAGTCAGCGCGCGCACAACTATGACATCGCCCGCTTGCGGCGCGCTTGAAGCGGGAACAACCGCAACAGTCCGGCTGAGGTTTAGCGGAGAAGTTGCGGAGCCGATCTTGTCAGCATCGATAATCTTCATTTCTGTTTTCATCTCCTCGCCTCACTTGGATTGGCTGGGGCAATGCCACCTTGCTAACCTGAGAGATTCCGTGACTTGAGCGTTTTCTGCTGGGCCAGCCTCTCAATCTAATCCGACTGCCCAACTTAAATCCGCTCATGGTTGGGAAGGGCGGCTTGCCCCCGCCCCGTCTGGCCCACCTCGCAATCTCAGTCGTAGCGCATTGAGCTTGATGAAGCCTTCGGCGTCGCGCTGGTTGTAAACCGTGTCCGCCTCAAATGTCGCCACCTTTTCGTCGTAAAGCGAATATGGCGAACGACGGCCGACAATGATCACGTTGCCGCGAAAAAGTTTTAGGCGCACATCTCCGCTGACTTTCGTTTGCGTCTCATCCACCATCTTTCGCATCAGTTCAAATTCCGGAGCGAACCAGAATCCGTAATAAACGCTCTCGGCAAACTTCACGCCCAATGAATCGCGCAAGTGCATCACTTCCCGGTCGAGCGTTATCGATTCCAACGCCCTATGGGCAACCTGAAGAATGGTCACGCCGGGAGTTTCGTAAATGCCGCGCGATTTCATGCCGACGAAGCGGTTTTCCACCAGATCAACTCGGCCGATGCCGTGCTCCCCACCCAACTTGTTTAGACTCTCAAGCAAGGCTACCGCCCCGACTTTATTTCCGTTGATTCCTACCGGTTCACCATGTTCGAAAGACAGCTCGACATATTCCGCTTCCGCTTTCGCATTCTCGGGTGAGCGCGTCAGTTGAAAAATATCCTCAGGCGGTTCGGCCCACGGATCTTCCAGAATTCCACCCTCGTAAGATATGTGCATCAGGTTGCGATCGGTGGAATAAGGTTTTTCCTGGGTCGCCGTGATTGGGATTTTGTAGTCCTTTGAGTATGAGATTAAGTCGCTGCGGCCTTTAAACTCCCATTCGCGCCAGGGAGCGATCACTTTGATGTCCGGCTGCAGCGCATAATAAGTCAACTCAAATCGCACTTGATCGTTTCCCTTGCCGGTAGCGCCATGGGCGACAGCATCAGCACTTTCCCGGCGCGCGATCTCGATCTGGCGCTTTGCAATGACCGGCCGGGCAAGAGAAGTACCGAGGAGGTAAACATCCTCGTAAACTGCGTTAGCCTTAACAGCAGTCCAGACGTATTCACGCACAAACTCTTCGCGCAGGTCTTCAACGTACAATTTTGCAGCGCCAGTCGCCAACGCTTTCTCTTCAAGACCGCTAAGCTCTTCGCCCTGGCCCACATCAGCGCAATAACAAATTACCTCGCAGCCGTAGCGCTCTTTCAGCCAGCGCAGCATGACTGACGTGTCGAGCCCACCCGAGTAAGCCAAAACGATCTTTTTGATTTTTTCGGTCACCATAGATTCTTTCAGTAAGTCTGGAGTCCACAGTCTGGAGTCCACAGTCGGGAGTCCACAGTCGGGAGTCCACAGTCGGGAGTCCACAGTCGGGAGTCCACAGTCGGGAGTCCACAGTCGGGAGTCCACAGTCTGGAGTCTATAGTCAGGGCTCGAACTAACCCGAGCTCCGCGTTTTTCTATGACTCTAGACTCAAGACTGCGGACTCCAGACTCCAGACTGCGGACTCCAGACTCAAGACTCTCCTATCCAAACAACTCCCAAATCTCTTTCATCGCCACGCGTTGTGCTTTCGAATCGCGAACAGCAATGAAGATCGTATCCTCCCCGGCTAAAGTTCCTACAACTTCCGAAATGGCGGCACCGTCAATCTCCACGGCAACCGCGGAAGCGAGTCCGGGTTCCGTTCGAGCTATGACGAGGTTATCGCCGGCCAGGTCGAGACTGAGCAGTCCGCGCGCAGCGGCCCCATTTGATTTAGGCACGGCGTAGTGGCCTCGATGCTTTACAATTCCCAGTTCTTCCAGATCGCGCGAGAGACTGGATTGCGTCGCCGGAACGCCGACGCGTTCGAGAGAATCGCGCAGCTCTGCCTGAGTGGCAAAAGGCTTAGCCCTAATGAGACTCAGGAGTCGCTTTTGTCTTAGATTTTTAGGCATTCCGTGTTTGCTATGCATTTTACTTGCATAACTAATGCATAGATGCATAAACTACCAGCGGAGATGGCTTTGCGTCAAGCGAAACGAAGGACATCGGGAGTGATGGATGACTGAAGGCAAAAACTTATGGGGCGGCCGATTTACAAGTAGCGCGGATCCCTCGTTTGCAAAGTTCAACAACTCCTTCGCGTTTGATCGAAGGTTGTTTGAGGTGGATATTCGCGCCTGCGTCGCCCATTGCAACGGACTGGTCTCCGCTGGAGTGCTTAGCCGGGAAGAAGGCGACAAGATCAACGCGGGGTTGCAAACAATACTTGATCGTGGCCAGGCAGGCAGCGGCTACTTTGATGAAATCAGTTCTGAAGATATTCACTCCTTCGTTGAAACGCGGCTGGTGGAGACGATCGGAGATGCGGGACGTAAGCTGCACACCGGCCGGAGCCGCAATGATCAAGTTGCCACTGACCTGCGCTTATGGTTAAGAGAAGCGATCGATCACCTCATGAGTCAGGCGCGGTCAACTCAGGAAGCGCTCCTGGATTTCGCCGAGGTGATACCGGGCGCAGTGCTTCCGGGTTACACCCACCTGCAGCGAGCGCAGCCTATACTATTGGCACACTGGTGTCTTGCTTACTTTGAAATGCTTGTCCGCGATTGCGAGCGTCTCGAGGAGGCTCGGAAACGAGTCAATGTATTGCCGCTCGGTTCCGCGGCCCTGGCCGGGACTTCCTTTCCTATTGATCGCGAAGCTGTAGCTAATGCGCTGGGGTTTGACAGCGTCTCGCGCAACAGCGTTGACGCAGTTAGCGATCGCGATTTCGGTGTCGAGTTTGTCAGCACCTGCTCCCTCATCATGGTTCACTTGTCGCGACTCGCTGAGGAAGTCATCCTCTATGCGACCAGCGAGTTTGGATTTTTCGAGCTGAGTGATGCCGTGGCGACGGGATCGAGCTTGATGCCGCAGAAGAAAAATCCTGATTCGATGGAACTGGTGCGCGGCAAGGCCGGACGGGTGTTTGGCCACTTGGCGTCGCTGCTCACGATGCTGAAAGGATTGCCGCTCGCTTACAACAAAGACATGCAGGAGGACAAAGAAGCGGTCTTCGATGCGTTTGACACGACGCGCGCTTGCCTGGAGGTGACTGCTTTGGTTTTGCGAAACGTGAAACTGAACGAAGAGCGAATGCGCGTGGCGGCCTCACAGGGCATGATGAACGCTACGGAGCTCGCCGATTATCTAGTGCGCAAAGGCGTGCCGTTTCGGGAAGCGCATGAGACGGTGGGACGAATCGTGGTCAGGGCAATCGAGAGAGGCGTCGAATTGGGCGAGCTTTCGTTGGACGAACTCCGCTCGTTCTCAAGCGAGATTGAAAGCGATGTGCTTGATTCTCTCACGCTCGAAAAAACGCTCGCCACAAAATCACAAACGGGCGGCACTGCGCCCGAGCGAGTTGCGGAAGCGCTGCAGGCGGCACGAGAGTTACTGTGAAGTACTGTTTCAGTTTGGCAGGGTGCAGTATTGCCACTCATTGCAGCGTCGCACAAATAGGGAACCGGGAGCCGTAGCGACCGGCTCCAACCTGCGATACAAAATCCGTTCAATGCGCGAACATCGTGACGAACATCGCGGCTCGTAGTCAACCGTGCACCCGGTCGCTATCGCTCCCGGTTCCGTATTTGTGCTGGGCTGACTCCCAGTTTTGTTCCGGTCATAGCCGGGCATGCTTCGCTCCTGCCAAAGTGAACTAGTACGTACTGTGACGATCTTTTGGCGTGTTCAAGCGGACGGCGCAGAATGGGGTAGCTTTGCACAAAAAGTATTTCGGCTCAGTCCGCGCAGCATGGTTACTACCCTATCTAGGCTTGGTTGTCTGCGGCGAGAATGAAGGCGATGCGGTTGTCATGGCAGAAGAAGCTTCCGGTTGAATCGTTTCCTCGTAAACGTATCGCCGATCTTCGAGTCTTAGGATGACGGCTGGTTTCACGGCGTTCCGATCCCGGTCCATACTGATTATTCCGGTCACACCCGCAAAGCCCCTGGTTTCGGCAAGCGCGGCGCGCAACTTTGGTCCTTCGGTTGTTCCTGCCCTTTGCATCGCTTCGGCGAGAAATCTGAGCGCATCATAAGCAAGCGCCGCATGCGCATCGGGCGTGAGATTGCTATATCGCTGGCGGTAAGCGTGCGTGAAGTTTTGAATTGTTTCTGATGGGTCATCGGCTGAGTAGTGATTGGAGATGTAAGAACCATTCAGGGCATCTCCGCCGAGTTCCCAGAGTTCCGGTGCATCCCACCCATCGGCTCCGAGCAAGGGCACAGTCAAACCAAGCTGGCGCGCTTGTTTCACAATAATCGCCACATCACCGTAATAGCCAGGAATGTAAATCGCGTCTGGGTTCGCAGCTTTAATGAGACTCAACTGCCCGCGATAGTCAGCATCGCCCTGCGCGTAAGACTGTTTGGCGACAATCTGGCCGTCGAGTTTGGCAAAACTAAACTCAAAAAATTCGGTCAGGCCGCGGCTGTAGGGCGAATTGAAGTCGACCATAATAGCTGCCTTCTTCGTCTTCAAAGTATTGGCCGCGAACTTAGCCATCACTTCGCCCTGGAATGCGTCAATGAAGCAGGCGCGAAAAATGTAATCACCGGCTTGCGTCACGGCGGGGTTGGTTGAAGATGGCGCGATTAACGGCACGTGTGCCGACTGGGCTTTAGGAGCAGCTGCCAGGCTGTTTCCAGACGCCCCGGCGCCAATGATTGCGACAACTTTATCCCTGCCAATCAGCTTGCCCGCTAACTGCGACGCCGCCTCCGGACTCCCTTTATCGTCTTCTATGACGACGTCTATCTTGTGCCCATTGATACCGCCCGCCTGATTGATTTCGTCCGCGGCCAGCAACACGCCATTCATTGCTGACTGGCCGAAGTTGAACGTAGGGCCGGAAAGATCGCCAAAGAATCCGATTTCGATCAGCGAATGGTCCGGAGCATTTTCTTGTGGTCGTGCACATGAGGGTGCGAAGGTTGTTGCTACCAGCAACGTCAGGAGAATTAAGCAACTTCGAAGTGGGCTGACGCTGAGTGAAGCTCGGGTTAATGTTTTCGGTTGACGCTCGGCAGAACCTGGATGACTGAGGTTTCTTAATCTACTCGCCAAGGTAGGCTTCCTTAATCCTGGGATCCTCGGCAAGTTGCGCGGACGGTCCCTCCATAACGATTCTGCCAGTCTCCAGCACGTAGGCGCGATCGGAGTGCTTCAAGGCGGCGTGCGCATTTTGTTCTACCAGCAGGATAGTCGTTCCCTTACTCTTAATATCATCGATCGCTTCGAAAATGGTATGGACTACAAGCGGCGCCAATCCCAGCGACGGTTCGTCAAGGAGCAACAGGCGCGGCTGCGACATCAGCGCCCGGCCGATGGCGAGCATTTGTTGCTCACCGCCCGAAAGCGTCCCGGCCTTCTGCGACTCGCGTTCCTTCAAACGGGGAAACATCTGAAAGGCTCGCTCCATCTCCGCGGCAATCGCCCGTTTGTCTTTCTTGAGATAAGCTCCCATCTGCAGGTTTTCTCGAACCGATAAATTCGAGAAAACTCCGCGACCTTCCGGCGCCATCGAGATTCCCCGAGCAACCAACCGATGCGTCGGCCGGCCGCTGATATTTTCGCCTTCGAAACTTATTTTCCCTTCACGCGGTTCGAGCAAGCCAGTAATGGTACGCAGAGTGGTCGTCTTACCAGCACCATTGGCGCCGATCAGGGTTACCACCTCGCCCAACTCGACGTGCATCGAAATTCCGGTAAGAGCCTCGATGGCGCCGTAGTTTACGGAAACATTATCCAGGGTAAGCATACATTCAACTGAATTTGGTCTTGGGCCTTGGGCCGTGGGTCTTTGGGCCTTGGTCTTTGTACTTGGAACTTTGTGCTTAGATCTTTGTGCTTAGAAGAGTCTTGTTATTGGGTTAGACCCTTCGAAAAACAAACAAAGCACAAAGTACAAAGCACAAAGTTCCAAAACCCAAGACCCAAGACCAAAGATTTAATCTCCAAGATACGCTTCAATCACCTTCGGATCGTTTTTGATTTCCTCAGGAACTCCCAGCGCAATTGACTTGCCGTAATCCAAAACCTGGATTTTCTCGCAAACACCCATCACTACTTTCATGTTGTGTTCGACGAGCAGAATAGTTAGCGAGAAGCGGTCGCGGATGCGCTGGATCAAGCCCATCAAATCTTCCTGCTCGGCAGGGTTCATGCCGGCGGCCGGCTCGTCCAGCAGCAGAAGCTGCGGCCGCGTGGCCAGCGCCCGGACGATCTCCAGCCGCCGCTGA
>DASWDX010000263.1:0-3637 GCA_036395055.1 Pyrinomonadaceae bacterium
CTTCCTGCATTTTCTGTTTGTAAACTGTGGCCGGGTAAACATTGGCGCGGGGAACTTGCCAGAGCTTCCGCGCCGCTTCGGCGACTAACTTTTCAAGTGGATTCCGCGGCGGGTTTTTCACGATGAAATCCGCCATCGCGATGACGCCGCCAGGCTGCAACACGCGCCGTGCTTCATGAAGAAACTTTTCCCTCGTGTCGAAGTGCTCGGGACCTTCAATGCTCAAGACATGTGTAAAGCTCCCGTCAGGGAAGGGAAGCTCGATGGCTGTACCGTGATGAAAGCGCACGCGATCTTCCAGGTTCGCTTCGCTGGCACGTCGCCTGCCGTGCTCGATGTGTCCCCAGGTCACGTCGAGGCCGTCGATGGAGATGGGCGAAAAGTTTTGCGATAAGTAAACGTCTTGCGTGCCCATGCCGGGCGCGACGTCCAGGAGCTTGCTGGTTTCATTCAGGCCGAGAAGCGTGCCCATCCGGTGGACCAGATTTTCTGCAGCCTTGATGTAATCTTCGATGCCTTCTTCCCAGAGTCCGAAGTTCAGATAACCGTTGTGCCAATCCGCATAGTTTTCTATGCCGCCGGAATAAAGATTTTCCACCTTACGTTCGTGCGCACTGGCGCTCCAAAGTTTGCGTTCGGCTCCGCTCATTCAAGCTCCATTCTGGTCATGTTCTGCAACGATTCTTCAAGCCAGGGCGACTTGATCGAGGCGTCTTTACTCAGGCAGACGAACAACTCGCACTTTAGTTCCAGTCTCAAGCACGCCAGTACCTTGGGGGACAATTATCAGTGACGTAGCCTTCACAAACCCAACGAAATCCGACGACCCGCCCCACTTCAATGGTTGCGCCGTCAGAAGCCCATCCTTAGTTGTCCTGAGCTGAGCGGGCAGAAAGCTCTCGCGCTCAGCAGCGCCTTTAACATTGCGGTCGAGCACGGCCCAATCCTGATGCAATTCCGGATCGTTCGCCCCCTGCATTGCCAGCAAAGCCGTGCGCGCGAAAAGATTGAAAGTAACCGATACTGAAACTGGATTTCCGGGAAGTCCAAAGAAGAGCGTTCCGTTAGGCAGTCGCGCAAAAACTGTGGGCTTGCCTGGTCGCAGCGCTACACGTTCAAAGAAAATCTCAGCGTTGAGTTCTCGCAAAGCAGGCTTTGTGAAATCGTAAATGCCGACGGAAACACCACCTGACGTCACTACGATGTCGCTGCGCTCAGCCGCTTGCGTAATCTGACTTTTTAGTAATGAAGTGTCATCCCCAGTTAGCGGAAGTCGCTCGACAATTGCTCCAGCCAGCTCCGCGTAAGCGCCAATGGAAAAATTGTTGGAATCGCGTATTTGATCCTTACCGGGTTTTTGATTTACCGCGACCAACTCGCTTCCAGTTGCCAGCACGGCAACTCGCGGCTGTCGGCCTACGTTAATTTGCGGGTAACCAAAAGAAGCAAGCACAGCCATAGCCGCGGCGTTTACCTGCTCGCCCGAACGCAGCACAGTTTCACTGGCTCTAATTTCACTTCCGCGCCTGACAATTGACCTTCCCTGCGCCACTGCCTCGAGAATTTCAACTTCTCGAATGCCATCAACTTTGTCGAGTTCACGCGTGAGTTCAACTTGTTGCACGCTGTCCGCGCCGGCAGGAACAGGAGCACCGGTCATGATCCTGACCGCTTCGCCCGGCTTCAGCTCATGGTGCCAGCCGCGTCCGGCAGCCGACTCGCCCACGATTTTTAGTTTCGTCGGCAGAGTCTGAACATCACTCGCCATCACAGCATAGCCGTCCATCTGCGAGCGATCGAATGGAGGGAGATCTGAATCGGCAACGACATCCTGCGCAAGGAACCGACCACGCGCGCGGTCTAGTGAGACGGTTTCCGTTGGCAGTGCACTTGTCTGCTGTTTGACGATTCGAATTGCTTCGCTAACCGGGATCACCGAATCATTCTACGCTGACTTTAACGTTAACATGAATGCCGACGTCTCAATAATATCGATCTCCTGGCACTAACCCATCTGGAGAACAGAAAACGGCCCAGAATCTGTTGACTCGCTTTTTGCATCGGTATATCGTCCGCAGTCATACAAAGATTGTTATCGACTGGTCACCGGAACCTGCGTGCCACTGAGCACTCCCCACCTCTTCATCTGACCAGCCTACCGATCAACACGGGCGGCATCTGACGCTCTGCTTAGGGGGACTCAAATGTTCAGCTTTAAAAAATCAACTCTTGCTCTGAGTGGGTTGTCGTTAACCATTAGCCTGCTTTTTCTCGTCAACTACGCCGCAATAAAGATGGAACCCGCGAACGTGGCCGCGATTCCATCGTACGACTTCGCCACACCAATCTTCGGCCTTGCCGTCGCGCCTGATGGGAGTCTGTTGGTGGTGAGGAGGCTTAAAATTTTGCCTTAGGCTTAACCATTTTTCAAACTATTAACCATACTTAAGCTATAGATCTGTGTTCTGTTCTCAAAACGCTAGAGGTGGTAATTACTTTCTGCCGCCGACGGAGCGGGAGGCGTTATGAAGCGGACAGATATTTTTCGAGCGTGGGGCCGGATCTTAGGTGGATACTATCCGTCATTGTCGATAGAAATAACGCGCGAGTGTCCTCTACGCTGTCCTGGTTGTTACGCCTATGAGCCGGAGCATCTCGGCGATGCAGGCCCGTTGCGATTACTAACCGATTACAGCCGACAAGAGTTGATAGTCGGCGTGCTCGATCTTGTAAAAAAATATCGCCCGCTGCACGTGTCAATTGTGGGAGGCGAGCCTCTGGTGCGCTTTCGTGAGTTGAATGTGCTACTCCCGCGCTTGAGCGAGATGGGCGTCGCCGTTCAACTCGTAACCAGTGCTGTGCGTAAGATCCCATCAGAGTGGGCCGAGATTAGAGAACTGTATATTGTTGTTTCAATAGACGGACTACAGCCCGAGCATGATGCCCGCCGGAAGCCCGCAACGTATGAACGCATAATCAAAAACATCGAGGGGCATTCAGTTACGGTGCATTGCACGGTCACTCGTCAGATGACCGGCCGCGCTGGATACTTCGAGGAATTCGTTTCGTTCTGGTCAGGCCTGCCGGAGGTCAAGAAAATTTGGTTTAGCTTTTTCACTCCACAGGTGGGGGCGGAGGAAGAGGAAATTCTTTCTGAGGATGAAAGGGAAGAAGTACTCGAAGAACTCACCACATTGCGTAGAGCTTATTCGAAATTGTATTTACCCAAAACAGTGATATCAGCGTATCGCGATCCCCTGCCGAATGTATCTTCGCTCGCACCACTTTGAATTTTTCGGCAGATCTAAAAACCAAAATCACGCCCTGTCAGTTCGGTGGTAATCCAGATTGCGGCCAGTGCGGCTGTTTCGCCTCGACCGGGCTGAAGGCTTTAGGAGATCACCGCTTACTGGGTTTCGTTCCGGTGAGCGCGCTTTACAACGCATCGGATGCCATAGGCAAAACAGTCTCGAAGTACCTTTCGAAGTAAACCGGAGTCAACCTAAAAGGAGGAACGTCATGTCGGACCCGCGAGTCACTGCTAGCGGGGACACGGCCATAGACGAGTTGCCCATGGTGCGCAAAGCAGCTCAAATGGACCTGTGGGCATTGCCCCTGTTCGACGATCAAAAACCGA
>DASWDX010000264.1:0-4026 GCA_036395055.1 Pyrinomonadaceae bacterium
ACCCTTCGAGATATCAAGGTCCGTTACAAGCAGACGCTGATGGGAGTGGCCTGGGTAATCATCCAACCACTGACGACGGTCTTAATTTTCACGCTTGTCTTTAATCGCTTCGTACGCCTCGACACTGGGTCACTGCCTTATCCCCTTTTCGCACTTTCGGGCTTGCTGCTCTGGCTGTTTTTCGCTAACGCGGTCACGAACAGCACCCACAGCCTTGTAAGTAATGCCAACCTGATCACGAAAGTGTACTTTCCGCGCATGTTTATCCCGGCGGCGTCTGTAGCCGCTGGCCTTGTTGATCTGAGCGTAGCCTTTCTGCTGCTTATAGTGCTCGGCTTCTACTACAGCGTCGCATTGACCTTGAACATTTTAGTGCTCCCATTGTTCGTCGCGATGATGGCGTTGCTGGCGCTGGGGGTCGGTCTGCTTTCGGCGTCGGTCACGGTCAAATACCGCGATCTGCGTCACGCGCTTCCGTTCATCATCCAGCTTTGGATGTTTGCCTCGCCTGTTATCTATCCAACGAGCATTGTTCCGCAAAGATGGAAGTGGCTGGTCACTCTAAACCCGGTCGCCGGGATCATCGAAGGTTTCCGCGCCTCACTGACGGGACACTCTTTCGATTGGGTTCACGTATCCGTTTCAGGCGTTATCACTCTAGCGGTGCTGCTCTGCTCTGTGTATATCTTCCGGCGTTTTGAGGACACTTTCGCCGACGTGGTTTGAGTTTGCCAATATGAAGCCCGCAATCAAAATCAAACATATCAGCAAACGTTACCGCATTGGCGGACTGCACCCCGGATACATGACTTTCCGCGAAATGCTGGGCGGCGTCGTCACCGCACCGTTTAGAAGGCTCAAAAGCGGAAACGGCCATCAGACGCTATGGGCGCTTAGCGATATAAATTTGGAGATCGAACACGGAGAGCTGGTAGGGATCATTGGCCATAACGGCGCGGGCAAATCAACTCTACTGAAAATTCTTTCACGCGTGACCAGACCTACGACCGGCGAAGTCGAGCTGTTTGGACGAATCGGTAGCTTACTCGAAGTCGGTACAGGCTTTCATCCGGACCTCACGGGGCGTGAAAACATTTTTCTCAGCGGCGCGATTTTGGGAATGCGACGCGCCGAGATCGAGCGCAAGTTCGACGAGATCGTCGCCTTCTCGGAATTGGAAAAGTTCATTGAGACTTCAGTCAAGTGGTATTCCTCAGGCATGTACGTGCGACTCGCTTTCTCCGTCGCAGCGCATCTCGAGCCGGAGATCCTGATGATGGACGAGGTGTTGGCGGTAGGAGATGCTGCCTTTCAACAGAAATGTCTCGACAAAATGCACGAGATTCGTCAGCAGGGTCGCACGATTCTGTTTGTGTCGCATGACATGACCGCCATCACCAGATTGTGTAAGCGTGTGGTCCTGCTTGGAAACGGTAAGATCGCCTTCGATGGTGAGCCACGCGAAGTTGTCAAACACTACCTCAGTTCAAGTTTGAAAACCGGCGCGCTCCGGGAATGGGCAAGCCAACGCGACGCCCCTGGCGACGAGGTCGTACGCCTGAGAAAGGTGCGTGTGCGCGCAGAGGACGGGAACACCATCGCGGTTGTCGATATCCAAAAACCTTTCGGCGTCGAGCTGACTTATGACGTCCTGGATGAAGGCCACGCGCTCGTGCCCGTCATGGAGTTTTATAACGAAGCAGGCACCGAGCTTTTCAGCACCCATGACACGAGCACCAACTGGCGCCGGCAGCCACGTCCGCGCGGAACCTACACGAGCACCGTTTGGATTCCCGGCAACTTGCTGGCTGAAGGAAGTTTGGTGGGACATGTCTCAATCATGTCTCATTTTCCCGCAACAGTTCTGCACGCGCACGAGCGTAACGCCATAGCCTTCCAGGTTATTGATAGTCCTTCAGATGATTCAGCGCGAGGCGACTACGTTGGTCCAATGCCGGGCGTCATACGTCCTTTGCTTAACTGGACTACTGATTAAGAATTCTTTCAATTCTTCTCTTTCTGAAAGGCCGAAGCGATGAATTTAAGGCGATACTATCGGGCCTGGAAGCGTCACATCTGGATCCCGGTACGAAGTCGCTTGGCCCCTGAAGTTGTAACCCAGGTTCGGGGCCAGCAGATGCGTATTAATCTGCGCGACTATCCTATCGGCCAGACGCTCTACTTAGATGGCAATTATGAGCCGGAATTGCAGCGCTTGATGCCGCACCTGTACTTGAGCGGGTCGGTCTGCCTGGACATCGGCGCTAATATCGGACTGCACACCTTAACGATGAGTGAGTTGGTTGGCGCAACAGGTCAGGTCTTCGCGTTTGAGCCGGAGACGTACAATTTTCAACTTCTTGAGCAGAACTTACAGCGCAACGGCATTACCAACGTGGTCTTGCAGCAATGCGCCGTCAGCGACCAGGAAGGCATCTGTCAGATTGGGTTGAGTTCCGTCAACTACGGCGATCATAGAGTCTCAACGGCGGCTCCAGCAGACTGGCCAACGCAGGAAGTACAGATGACTACGATTGATGCCAGCGTAGGACATCTGCCAGAGAGCGCGATTCGCTTCATCAAGATTGACGTACAAGGCCATGAGTTGCATGTGCTCGGTGGGATGAGGGAGACGCTGGAAAGAAACCCGGATGCGATCATAGTGCTTGAAGTCGCGCCGGACTTATTAGCGCACGCGGGCACATCGGCCACAGAACTGATGAGCTTGCTCGGAGATTGGGACTTTACTGGGTGGGAGCTGCTCGAACATCGCATTATTCCCGTCGCGCCACCCTGGGTTTACGATCTCATACGCGACCAAAACTGGGTGGATGTTGTGCTCTCCCGTAATCGTGATCTATTGAACACCGTAATGAGTAATTATTGCGGGGTCGACCTGCCACTGGCTTCTCGGTGCGAACAAACATGAAGTTCAGCACGGTTAAGAGACTTCTTCATCAGGGCCGCGAGCATGTCTGGAACCGGTTCAATCGCGTGGGAGAAAAACTGCGAGAGACCGTGCCGCCTGCACTCATATTCTGGTCAAAGTTCAAGCGAGCGCAGTTCCTCGCAAAGTTGCGCAAGGTGCGGAGACGGGATCATTCAGGGCCGGACGCTTTCCCGCGGGCAAGTTTCGTAGACAACAGACCTGGCCTGCACGTCATTGTCTTCGATGACCACGTCCCGGCTCCGGATCGGGATTCGGGCAGCGCACGTATGTTTCTCATCTTAAAATCACTAGTCAAGCTGGGCCAACCCGTGTTCATCTCCCTTAGCAACCTTCGGCGGCCTGAATACGAACGCATGCTCAACCAGGCGGGCGTTGAAATAGTCCCCTGGATAGACTACAAGCGGGTGCTCAAGCGACGACGCTTTCGGGTAGCGCTGTTCAGCCGCCCCGATGTGGCCGGAGCATTAATGTCTTCGATCAAAAGGACGGCCCCCCGAATCAAAAGTATCTACGACACCGTAGATATTGTTTTCTTACGACTCGAACGCGAGGGCCTAATGGTCGGCGATGAACACGTCGCTCAGCTGGCCCGGCGTTACAAGAAACTTGAGACAAGGCTGGCGCGCTCATGCGATCAGGTCTGGTGCGTGACGTCCGAGGACCAGGCCGCCCTGGCGCAAGAAGCGCCTTCAGCCAGATTCCAGATCATTCCGAATATTCATCCGTTGCAGGATCGCGGAAAGAGTTTCGCTACACGCCAGGGCTTGCTCTTCATAGGTAATTTCCTGCACCGTCCGAATACAGATGCGATCCACTATTTCATGCAGGAGATCTATCCGCTCGTGCGCGAAGCCATTCCGTCAGTCGCACTCTTCATCGTCGGCGACCACGCACCGCCAGAGATTGCCGCTTACGCTTCAAACGAGGTAACGATTACCGGCTACGTCGCTGACGTTGATCCGATTTTTCAGAGCTGTCGCGTGTTCATTGCGCCGCTGCGTTTTGGCGCAGGCATGAAGGGGAAGATCGGCCAGGCCCTGTCTTACGGTCTTCCGGTGGTGACGACCTCCGTCGGG
>DASWDX010000265.1:0-17875 GCA_036395055.1 Pyrinomonadaceae bacterium
CAGCCTGATGGGTGGCCGGGGAACCGTATTCGGCGCGATTCTGGGCGCACTAATCATGGCGAGTCTCGACAATGGCATGTCGTTAATGAGGGTGCAACCTTACTCGCAAATGATTATCAAGGGCGCGATTCTGGTCGCCGCCGTGGGCCTTGATATGGCTGGACGCAGACGGATGTGATTCTTTGAATGAGAACTTGCAGCAGACGTGTTAATGTTAAGGTCTGGCATGAGGTAGAGGTACGTCCTGTTTTCCGACCGCGAAGACTGTAGCGCCAATTAGAGCCGGTTTAGACTGACCCAGGTGGAAAGCATCCTTTCCTAATTTAAAGACAAAGAAATAATGTTTCGACTACTCGTCTTCTCGACAATATCGTTGCTCGGTTGCGCAGCTTTGTTTGGGCAGACAACTAACACGCTTGCTCCAGGCGCCCCTGGCCTCGATGCGCATTGGCCCAGCGCGGCCAAGAATGGATTCGGCACTGCAAACACGCTTGCGTCCAAAGTGTGGTTTACGCTGAACAACGGTGTGATGACCGAGGTCTATTACCCCAGGCTCGATTTGCCAAACACGGAAAGCTTGCAGTTGATTGTCTGCACCAGGAGCGGATGTGAAACCGAGCAGGACGACATGCGCCATGAATTGCGAGTGCTCGATCCTCGCGCGCTGTCATTTCAGCAAATCAATTCAGCGAAGAATGGCGCCTACACCATTACCAAGAACTACACCACAGATCCTCAGCGCCCGACGATTCTGATTAGAGTTCGCATAGCCATTAGCAAGCGTGCGGCTGAGGGTATCGATCGTGTTTACGTTTTCTATGATCCCTCGCTTAACAACAGCGGGATGCATGACACCGGTTGGAGCCAAGCCAATGCTTTGGTTTCCTCGGATGGGGATGTGGCCTCGGCACTCGTATCAAATAGCGGCCTGGAAGAGATGACCAACGGCTTTCTTGGAAGTAGGGATGGTCTGCAACAATTGAAACGAGCGCGCACAATCGCCGAAAAATACCGCCGCGCAGAGAACGGCAACGTCGTGCAGGCGGCGCGCATACGCGAGGCGCATGCTTTCACATTGGCGCTCGCATTTGACACTACTGCAGATCGGGCATTAGTAAACGCACAGGCTTCGCTGCGAAAAGGTTACTCGAGCGTGAACCGCGAATACGACGCCGGTTGGCACGCCTATATGAACCCACTGCCTCGCGTCGAGCCAAAGTACCAGCGACAGTTCAACCTGGCGGCCCTGACTTTAAAAGCACTTGAAGACAAGACCTATCGGGGCGCGATGATCGCGTCGCCCACGGTTCCCTGGGGCGGCGGGCCGAACGCGAATGAGTCGACAACCAGCGGCTATCATGCGGTCTGGTCACGCGATCTCTATCACGTGGCAACCGCGTTTGTTGCGATGGGCGATCGCGCTGCCGCCGGTCGCGCGCTTGATTATCTCTTCAAGGTGCAGCAAAAAAAGGATGGCAGTTTCCCGCAAAATTCCTGGGTCGATGGTCGCCCGATCGGCGGCGGCTTGCAGATGGATCAGGTTGCTTTGCCGCTCGTACTTGCTTACCAGTTGCGTCGCACAGATAGAGCCAGCTGGCTGAAAAACATCAAGCCCGCCGCAGATTTCATTCTTCGCAAAGGTCCCTACACCGGGCAGGATCGTTGGGAGGAAAAATCGGGTTATTCGCCATCGACCATCGCCGCGGAAATTGCCGGTCTGGTTTGCGCGGCAAGAATTGCCGCAATCAATCGCGACAAATTGTCCGCCAGCGCGTATTTCAAAACTGCTGACGATTGGGCACAGAAGCTTGAACGTTGGACTGCTACCAAAGGGCGCCACGGTAACGGACACTACTACCTGCGCATCACTGAGAACGATGATCCTGACGACGGCGCAAAAATCGAGATCAATAGCAGTCACCTTGTCGCGGATGAACGCGCGATTCTTGATGCGGGCTTTCTGGAGTTGGTACGGCTGGGTCTCAAACGCGCGGACGATCCGTTGATTGTTGAGTCGCTCGCTCTGATCGATCAGTTAATCAAAGTAGAAACTCCGAACGGCGCTGCCTGGTATCGCTATAACCATGATGCCTACGGAGAAAGATCTGACGGCGGCAATTATGATGGCCGCACCGGTATAGGACGGCTTTGGACTTTGCTGGCGGGCGAACGCGGTGAATACGATATAGCACACGGACACCTGGCAGCCGCGCGCAAGCGTCTGGATGCAATGATGGCTTTTGCAAACGACGGTGGGATGATTCCGGAACAGGTTTGGGATCGTAGTGAGATCCCACGTCCCGAAATTCAGTTTGGCGAAGGCACTGGCTCGGCCACCCCGCTGGCGTGGTCCATGGCGCAGTTTATCCGTCTGGCCATCAACCTTAAACAAGGACGTAATATTGAGACTCCCGCCGTGGCGGCGGCACGGTATCTGAGAGGCTCGGCAAACAATTGATGGTCAGTTCAAAAACTAAATCGACTACGGCTAAACCCGAGTTCGTCTTCGCGGCTGATTTGGGAGGCACGCATCTTCGTGTGGCCACCGTAGATCGAAGCGGGAAGATCTACTGCCGGCAAATGCAGCCGACGCCGCAGGCAGAGAAGCCAAACGAAATTGTGCGAGCGTTGATCGATGCTGTTCATGCGTGCGAGCGTAATGCAACGGCGCAGGGCGGCGTACTTTCAGCCGTCTCGGTGGTTGTTCCAGGGACTGTTAGTGTTGCGGAAGGCGTAGTTGTCAAAGCTCCGAACGTGCCCTGTCTCGATGGGTTTCGTCTGGCTGCTGCATTGGAAAGTGAACTCGAGTGGCCCGTGATTTTGGAAAATGACGCCAACGCTGCCGCGATTGGTGAGATGTGGCGCGGCGCGGGACAAGGATACCGTACTCTTATTTGCGTGACGCTTGGCACCGGCGTGGGTGGTGGAATCATCCTTGATGGAAAACTGTGGCGTGGCGCGGACGGATCCGCTGGGGAGATCGGCCACATAGGCGTGGATCCGTTTGCCGGCGTTCCCTGCACGTGCGGCAGCCGTGGTTGTCTCGAAGTCTATGCATCGGCGACCGCCATTGTGCGGATGACACGCGAGGCGAGACCGCGTTATCCCAATTCGATTCTGCATAACACCGAAGATCTAACGTCCGAAAAAATCTATGAGGCTGGAATGAAAGGCGATGAACTTGCGATTGAAGTCTTCCGGCGGATGGGAGTCTATCTGGGAATCGGCCTGGCCAGTCTCATTAATATTCTCAATCCGGAAATTGTGGTAATTGGCGGCGGCTTGTCAAACGGCTGGGAACTGTTCGAGAAACACATGCACCAACAGGTTATTGAACGCGCGTTTCCCATTCCGGCGCGCCGCGGCAAGGTCGTAAGGGCTCAATGCGGTGACGATGCAGGCTTGCTGGGGGCCGCGCAGTTGGCATTTTCAGACTCGCAATCTTGCTAGGTGAGCATTTTGCAGATTAGGTTTGAAGAAGTCGCGGAGCAAGCGATTAACGAACTAGGTAGGACAGTTTCCAAGGTCGGGAAAGTGGGCTTGCCCCACAGCGGCCACCAAATAAAAAACTGATATGAAACGATGCGTTTTGATCTTTTGTTGCGCTTTGGCTCTGGTTACCGTCGGATCGGCCCAGGACATCACCAGGTTGGAGAAGATCGGTCCGATTGTTAGTTTCACAAAATCCGAAAGAGCGGTCGTCTTCAACTGCGAGGACCATTCCCAGGTGCAGATTACGATGCTCGCCTCCGATCTGGTGCGTATACGCGCGTCTTTCGCCAAGCCTCTTCCCGCTAAAGATCATTCATGGGCGATAGCCAGGACTGATTGGCCGGCTCCGCGTTGGAGTGTCTCCGAAACGAAGGACTCTGTTCTCATCACCACTGACGAGATCGAAGTTGCGGTTCATCGCTCGCCACTGCTCATCGAATTTCGCGACGCAAAAACCCACTCCGTTATCAACGCTGACGAGCAGCCGATGGCCTACGATGCCAAAGGTCTGCTGAAGGAAATGATGTTCGATCCCCAGGCGGGCACTTTCATCGCTGCGGCGAAGAAGTTTGGTTTGGATGAACACTTCTACGGTCTCGGAGAAAAGACAGCGCGGCTTGATAAGCGGCGCAGTTCGTTTATTAACTGGAATTCGGACACTCCCGGCTACGCCGAAGGAAAAGATCCAATCTATCAAACCGTGCCGTTCTATACCGCTTTGCAAAAAGGCAGCGCCTACGGCATTTTTTTCGACAACAGCTATCGCAGTTATTTTGATTTCGCCAAATCGTCGCAGCAGCGGGTTTGGTTTGGCGCCGAAGGGGGCGAGCTGAACTATTACTTCTTCTATGGACCTTCGCTAAAGAAAATTCTCAATCGCTACGCGGACCTCACCGGTCATATGCCGCTGCCCCCTCTCTGGGCGCTGGGGAATCAACAGAGCCGCTGGAGCTATTACCCAGACACAATGGTCGAAGACGTTGTAAACGAGTATCGCAAACGAGATCTGCCTCTCGATGTACTCCATCTCGATATTGATTACATGCAGGGTTATCGCGTTTTTACCTGGGACCGCGATCGTTTTCGGAATCCTAAAGCATTGAGCGAGAAACTCGGCAGACAGGGAGTCAAGCTCATCACAATCGTCGATCCCGGAGTCAAGTATCAGCCAGTTGCAAAGAGCGCAGGCCAGATTACTTCAATCACGCCGGAACTCGAGTTACAGCAGCAGCGTTACTACGTCTTTGATGCGGGCCTGGAAAAGAACTATTTTCAGCGGCGCCAGAATGGCGACCTGTTTATTCCAAAGGTTTGGCCCGGCGAAAGTGTCTTCGTTGATTACACACTTCCGGCTGCTCGCGAGTGGTGGGGAAGCTTACACCGCGCCTATACCGACAATGGCGTGGCCGGAATCTGGAACGACATGAATGAACCGTCTGACTTCGTCGATCAAACGGGCAAGAACCAGATGAATGTCGTCAGCTACGATGAGGGTGAGAAGTCAACGCACGCGAAGAATCGCAACGTATTTGCGCTCTTGATGGCCCGGGCTACATATGAGGGACTCGAGCGGCTACGACCCGATCAGCGACCTTACGTGATTACGCGCGCCGCTTACGCCGGCATCCAAAGATATTCGACCATGTGGACTGGCGATACCAACAGCACCTGGGATTCGTTGGCATTGAATATTCCGATGTTTACTACGCTTGGGCTGTCCGGTGAACCCTTTGTCGGCAGCGACGTCGGCGGATTTATGGGTCGGGGCAATGGCGAACTGTTGGTGCGCGCTTATCAGGTAAGTTTCCTGGCGCCATTTTGCCGCAACCACAAAGTGATCGACGGCTATGATCAGGAGCCCTGGCGCTTCGGGAAATACTACGAAGACATCATTCGCAAATATCTAAAGCTGCGCTACCAGTTGCTGCCTTTTCTCTACACTACTCTCGAGGAGGCACATCAAACCGGCTCGCCACTGTTTCGCCCCCTGGTACTCAATTACCAGGATGATCCCAACACTTATAATCTCGACGACGAGTTCATGATTGGCAACGATTTGCTCGTGGCGCCTATCCTCAAGCCCGATGTCACCCGCCGCCTGGTTTATCTGCCAAGAGGTGTGTGGTACGACTATTGGACAAA
The DNA here is from genome assembly GCA_036395055.1 of Pyrinomonadaceae bacterium. Classification (GTDB taxonomy): domain Bacteria; phylum Acidobacteriota; class Blastocatellia; order Pyrinomonadales; family Pyrinomonadaceae; genus PSRF01. The sequence continues at coordinate 5,635 of DASWDX010000265.1, forward strand.
TAAGAAGTACGAAGGTGGAACTATGATCGCCGCAGACGCCCCCTTGGAAACGGTGCCAATGTTCGTGCGCGCCGGAGCGATTATCCCGACCGGTCCGGAATTGAGCTACGTAGGTGAAAAGCCCGTGGACCCGATCACTTTCAACATCTATCCCGACGACACGGGCACAGCTTCGCTGATGTTGTATGAAGACGATGGCCTAAGTCCGGCGTACAAGCAGGATGGATTTCGCCGCACGACGGTAAGTGTAAGGCGCGTTGGCCTCGGTTATGTTGCGACTACAAGCCCGCCTCAGGGTCGGTATCAACCCGGCAGTCGTCGGCTAAGTTTCATCGTTAAGTCGGCCGGCCGCACGCCCAGAGTCGTCACAATTGCCGATGACGGAAGCGCGCAGACCATTAAGATTAACTAGAAGACGACCTTCAGACCAAAGAACGCCATAAGAATCTTGCCTGCGATCTCTCCGCTTCGATCATCGCGGTATTCTTCAAATCACGTTGATTGCCTCGTGGTTTAACTACATAAATCGCGCAGCGGATGCTTTAGGCGTGGGCGGAGACTAACTGCTATTCAGGACTACCCACCCTCGGTTGTTCCCGGGCCACTCGCAGAAAGGCTCGCGCCGCGTGTGACAGAGTTGCGCCCTTGCGATAAACCAGATGGAGCCGCCGCTCGAATTTCATTTCGCGTACCGTAAGGGCTGCGACCTGTCCACGAGCTATTTCAGCCCGGGCCGTCAATCGCGGAACCAACGCTACGCCCATCCCGCCCTCAACAAACCTCTTGATTGCTTCTAGCGTCGGCATTTCCAACGAGATGTTCAGCGGCGTTCGATACTTTTCGAAAGTTCGCACAACTTTTTCGCGGTACGGCGACGGAACGTTATGCGCAATAAACGATTCTGCGCCCAACTCGCGCACGGAAACGATCTTCTTCGCCGCCAGTGGATGATTGTTCGGAACGATCAGCGCTAGTTCATCTGTCAAAACGGCCACGGCGGTGATCGCGGGGTCGTTTGGCTTGAAGGAGACTATCCCTATCTCGGTCTCGCGCGCCAGAATTTCAGACGAAATGCGACTCGCCAGGCTTCGCTTTACCTCGATCTTGATGTGTGGATGGCGCGCGCGAAACACAGGCAGGAGAGGCAACAGATACATCACGGTATATTCGTTTGCGCTCAGGCTTAGCTTACCGCGATGGAGACCTTTCAGCTCCTTGATCGCAGCGTGGGCACTATGCCGCAGGTTCAGCATCTGCTGCGCGTGACCAAAGAGGAGGCGGCCCGCGGCCGTCATCGTTCCATCCTTCGATGAGCGATCGAAAAGCGGCTCGCCGATTTCAATTTCCAGCCGGCGAATAGCCTGGCTGATCGCCGGCTGGGTGCGGTGGAGTCTCTCCGCGGCGCGAGAAAAGCTTTTTTCCTGCGCTACCGCAATGAGCACCTCGAGCTGGTTTATATCCATTAAAGAGCCTCCTGACACTAGAGCGGGGTCATCAGCGCCTAACGCGGTCGACTACCGCCGACAAGCATCAGGTTATCGAAACAAAAGGCATGGTTATGTTATCACGATTGATTATGTTGTCATAGAAATTATAACTTTGACTATTATCAGGCCCATCCCCTACCATTCAATCTTTTGCTGGAGGTTTGCAATATGGCTAAAGAACGAATTGCAGTTTTTGACACTACGCTGCGTGACGGCGAGCAGTCGCCCGGGTGTTCCATGAATCTGACGGAAAAGGTTCGCATGGCGCGGCAATTGGAAAGTCTCGGAGTCGATGTAATCGAGGCAGGGTTTCCTATTGCCTCTGAAGGCGACTTCGCGGCCGTGAGGGCCGTGGCAGCGGAATGCCGTAAGGTCACGGTTGCTGCCCTTTGCCGTACTTCAGAACAGGATGTCTTGAGGGCTGCCGCCGCGTTGGAACATGCGGCCCACCCGCGCATTCATACCTTTGTCGCCACTTCTGATCTCCATCTCGAATACAAGCTGAAAAAGAGTCGCGCTGAGGTAATTGAAATGACCCGGCAGGCGGTGACTCTGGCGCGCGAATGCGCTGAGGAGGTGGAATTCTCCGCGGAGGACGCGACCAGAAGTGATGTCGATTACTTGTGTGAAGTATTTGCTACCGCTATCGAGGCAGGCGCGACCATAATTAATGTTCCCGACACGGTCGGCTACACGATGCCGGTTGAGTTTTCTCGACTGGTGAACAAGATACGTGACCAGGTGGTCGGCGATCGCGACGTCACCATCAGCGTACACTGCCACGATGATCTGGGATTGGCTGTGGCCAATAGTCTGGCCGCAATTGAGGCGGGTGCTCGGCAGGTTGAAGGTACGATCAATGGCATTGGTGAGCGCGCCGGCAATGCGTCGTTGGAAGAGATCGCGATGGCCCTCAAGGTGCGGGCGGATCAACTTCCCTTCGAGACCGCAATTCGGACGGAGGAGCTCTATCCAACCAGCCAATTGCTGTCGGCAATCATCAGCTGTCCGGTGCAGCCAAACAAAGCGATCGTTGGGCGAAATGCTTTTGCTCACGAAGCCGGGATACATCAGCATGGTGTAATTAGCAATCCGCTCTGCTATGAAATCATGACGCCGGAATCGGTAGGGGTACCGACAAACAACCTGGTGTTGGGCAAGCACTCTGGACGGCACGCGTTGGCGCTGCGTTATGAAGACCTTGGCTATTCAATGGAACCTGGAGAATTGGATGCGATTTACCGGCGCTTCACATCTCTCGCCGACCGCAAGAAGCGCATCTATGATCAAGACCTAATCGCCTTACTTCAGATTGGCTCAGGAGCAGGCGAACGAATCGCCACTGAGGGCGCGACAATAGCCAGCGGGTGGGCGTAGACCTCTAGCGGTATTTAGACCAAATATCCGCGCCGGTGGCTTGCCTGAAATTCGATTCGCGGGCGCCGTCAGAACGACCCGAAGCGGGACTGTTATTGCTCCAGCGGTCGCTTGGCGGTTTCGCGAATCTGCGCCGGCAATCTCATGATGCAATTGCAGCAGCGTCTCCCCAGCGTCCTGAGATTGCCGGCGCATGGATATTCCAATAGTTCGTGAATTGGCGAAGGCTTCGACGATATTGGTCTAACTCTGCTTCATGAACCAGATATTGTGGCTCATGAATCCAGCCGGGCCCTCATCATTGGTTACAATCGAAATCGTCCGACCCTATCCGCAACCTGCTCGCCTCGCACCTTTATCCATTTTGACTACCTGATAAGAGTTGTCGACGGTTAAAGTCTTCTCGTCCAACAAACGACCAACTCTAGTAAGGAGTGAATGATGTCGGTTACTCAGGGCCAGTCGAAACGGCTACTCTTGATCAGCAACTCAACACTTTATGGCAGCGGTTATCTGGATCATGCGGAGGCGGAGATTCGAGACATTCTTGGTTCGAGCAAACGTGTGCTCTTCGTGCCTTTCGCTCTCTTCGATCGCGACGCGTACGCGGCGCAGGCACGAAAGCGCTTCAACTTGATGGGTTATGAGCTCGACTCAATTCATGAGGCGGCAGATGCAAAAAATGCGGTCTACGAAGCGGAGGTGATCTTCATCGGCGGCGGAAACACGTTCAGACTGCTGAGCAATCTCTATCAAGCTGACCTGTTGCTGCCGATACGCAGGCGCGTTGAAGAAGGAATGATTTACCTTGGCTCAAGCGCCGGCTCGGTTGTGGCTGCGCCCACCATCAAGACGACTAACGACATGCCAATCGTGCAACCCCCGTCGTTCGGCGCCCTTGGACTAATACGTTTCCAGATCAACGCGCACTATCTCGATCCCGATCCAAAGTCGACTCACATGGGCGAGACGCGAGAGGAGCGAATCAATCAATTCCTGGAAGAGAACGAAACAGCGGTGGTGGGTCTACGCGAAGGATGCATGATTCGCGTCGAGCAAGGGGTTCACGTGTTGCAGGGTAAGAGTAACGCTCGCATCTTCCGTCGCGGTGACGAGCCGGTTGAAGTCCAACCTGGATCTGCCATCGACGATCTGATCGCTTAAACGACTCAAATGCAGTTTCGGCCTACTTTGGAAAGAGCCACTTGAACGCAAGCGTGTTCGCCCGAGAATTGGGCTTGGCGCAACGGACCTGGTCGCAAGAAAGTCTTGTCAGGGCGCAGGCCGAGCAAGCGCCACGATGGTCTTTATTAATTCGTTCCAGTTCACCGGCTTTGCTAACTGCGTTTGATAGCCGGCTCTCAGGGCGCGTCTACTCTCCTCTTTGCCCGCATATCCGGTTATTGCGATTGCCGGCAATTGACCGCATTCTTCCGGCGCCCGGGATCTCAGTTTCCTGATTAAGTCGTAGCCGTCTTCTTCGGGCATTCCCAGATCTGACACGAGCACTTGCGGTTTCCATCCATTGGCATTCAAGACCTGTACCGCTTCCCGCACTGAGCTAACTGAGACCACTTCTGCTCCGCGCGCGCGAAGCACCATCTCGAGCATTTCTCTCGAATCGGCATCATCCTCAACTGTCAATATGCGCAAACCGACCAACTCAGGATTGCCATCGGGCGGGGTCTGGCCGCCCCGTCGCAACAATATTTCGTTGCCGACGCCAACACAAGGAAGCGTCAAGGTGAATGTAGTACCCTTGCCCTCTCCATCGCTATGCGCCTTAACAATGCCGCCATGCAGCTCTACCAGGCGATGTACGATTGCAAGACCGAGTCCAAGACCGCCATGTCGTCTTGTCTTTGAGCTATCGGCTTGCCGGAACGGATCAAACATTTGGGGCAGGAATTCTGGCCGGATGCCTTCACCGGTATCGCTCACAACAATCTCATTGTGTGATGGGGTGCCAGTCAGGAGAACAGTAATTTGCCCAGCGGGGGGCGTAAATTTCACTGCGTTTGAAAGTATGTTCCAAACCATTTGCTGCAGGCGATCAGGATCGCCAGACACTGGACTTGTGTTTGAATCAATGGAGGCTAAGATTTCGATCTTCTTCGCATTGGCGGCGGGCCGCATTGAGTCGATTGCTGCCTTGATAACCTGATCGAGCTGAACCGGCCGTAGGTCGAGACGAAGATTTCCTGAGACGATACGAGAGACATCGAGGAGATCTTCAATCAACTGAGCCTGCGCCCTGGCATTGCGATCTATGATCTCAATTGCCCGGGTTGACACGCCTTTGTCAAGCTCACCGCCACGCAGCAGACTAGTCCAACCCACTACAGCATTCAGCGGGGTGCGGAGTTCGTGCGAGACAATCGCGAGAAACTCATCCTTGGCTCGGTTGGCTGCTTCCGCTTCGGCGCGTGCGGCATGCTCGCGGCTTAACAGTTGTTCGCGTTCTTCTTCCGCCCGCTTACGTACGATGAATTGTCCAATCTGATTCCCGACGCTCCCAAACATCGCCAGCAAAGCATCGTCTGGCTTGCGAATCTTCGAACTGAAAAATTCCATTACGCCAAGAAACGTTTCATCAAACAAAATGGGAAATGCGAAGCCGCAGTGGAGTCCCTCCGCAACTGCAAAGGGGCCGCGGGGAAACTTATCTTCCTTCGTTACATCGGGAATCCAAACAGGTTTCCGCCTGGCCCAGACACGACCTGGCAAACCGTCGCCGCATGCAAATGTCAACGCGTCGGTCACCGATCTAAACTTTTGTACTTTCGCTGAGGAAGCAGGCCAGGTGTTTAGGCATCGCAGTACGCCCAATTGCTCGTCAGGCGTCCACATCGCGCCCACTTCCCAGTTGAGCGACTCACCGATTGTCTTCAGAATACGCAGCGTCGCGTCGCCGAGGGCGGGTGATTCAGCAAGTATTCGCGTGACAGCCAGGTTCGCGGCCAACCGGCGTTCGCTTTCATGCAGTGTCGCCATTACCAACCGCCGCTCTTCGACTGTGGCCGCGAGAAACATAAACATGACGGCGTTGGAACCAAGGAACACCTGCAGTATCAATAGCGAATCGTTAGGGGTTCTGCCGACAAAAGGGCCCACACCGCGAGCGGTGCCCGATATCGCAAACAACGAGACTACGATTGTCGCCAGAGTTACTCCGCGCTGGCCCAGACGAAATGCGGCCCACAGGAAGAAGGGCACCATGAGCCGAGCAAGCGGGTAAAACTTAAGGGGAATTGGCGCTGGTCCACCGAAGTTTGCCGTTGACGACACGGCCAGCAACGTTAGCAAAAGCGCCGCTTCAACGTAACGTTTGGTTGGCCACGGGCGAGGTTCAGTGCCCCAGGTCAACAGCAGCGGAGCCAGGACCAAGGCTCCCACAGCATCGCCGAGCCACCAGGTCAACCAGAGAGAGCTGAAGTCTTGCCAGCTTGCTGCGTGGCCCAGGCACAAACTAAAAGTTCCTATGCTGGCGCTCACCATCGTGCAGAGAAGCGCAGCCAACGAAAACTTGAAGACATCTCTGGCCCGATCAAAGGTCTTTTGAAAGTCCAGGAAGCGAAGTAACAGTCCGGCGGACAGCGCTTCGAGAGTGTTGCCCAAGGCAATGCCCGCCGCCGTCGCGACCGGCACCGGTGTAAAAAAGTTCGCGAGAAATGCTCCCAGAAGAATTGCGGGCCAGATCCGATAGCCAAATAATAAAACGGCAGCTATCGCGACGCCCGTGGGCGGCCAAACCGGCGATACGTTGGCGTGGATGAAAGCCAGCGCAAGCCCAAGCTTCGCGGCGCCAAAATAGACAGCCGTAACAACGGCCAGCCTTAGAGAGTGAAGTAAGTAACTGGAATTATTTGACGTGCCAAGAAAAAACATAGACCGGCGGTTGGGTAGGCTTGTTTCGTTACCATCAAGTTTACCGATCAAACTCACGGCACACCCCCGAGTACGAAAGAGTCACTGTTTTGATTGAGAGGCGGATCCAAGATGCCTGGGATTCCTCGGCCCCGGCATTTTGGCTTAAGGCAGCTAGCGTTTATATACACCTTATGCGCGTTAGCAGCAATGATTGCACGTTAGATATGACCACGTAAAAACTTGAAGCCTTGCGGCCTGCGCGATACCGCTAAGCCGCGAGCGCGAGAGCTTTTTTGGCAGTCTCCAGCCGCTTTGCCTCGACGCGGCTGCGTTGCTCCTCGGCGCGTAGCGTCAAACGTTCATAATCCGCCAGCTGCAGAGCAGGAGCATCTTTAGCGACGGCCGACAAAGCCAGCCACAAGGACCTTTTCCCTTCGATCCCAAGAGATAAAACTTCGAGGGATTCGAACAGGCGAAGGTCGCCGCCTGTAGGGTCGTCCAGACGTAGCTTAATTTGTGTAAACTTTTCTGTGAGCCAGGCAGACGCCTTTCGCGGGCGGCTCTCGGCGATATTCAGGCGGCCCATAATAGTCTGCAGTTCCTGACGATCAGCCGAGATATCGACTCGCAACCTGGAGAAGAACTCGGCTAGTGGCGTGCCGGCATGCGCGGCTTCCATTTGTTCCAGCAGTTCAACGGCGACGACTGAACCCGCGAGATGATCATTTAAATAAGTTGCGATGTGCTCGTTCGCCATGATTTTACCCAACCCCTGTATGTTCACTTTTTCATGATGCGCTCAATTAATTGTGAACTTAATATCGTTACTGCTTTCCGCCAGCTTTCGATCGTCGCTGTTGTAGGCGTTAACCTGCCAACGGTAGGTACCTTTCTCCAGCGGCTTATCGATAGCAAAAGACGTCCCTTCAAGTCGCTCATTGATGTAGGGAGAGGTGACACTCATCTCTTCAGGGTAAAGGCTAAATTTGTAATAGGCCGCATCCGGATAAGGCTCCCACTTCAACTCCAGATTTTGTGCACTTACTTTAGCGCCTGCTTTGGGATTGAGCAGTTTCAAATCCCCCTTAAAAAGATTGGTCGGCGAAACGAACAAAGTTTTATCCGGAGCGATCTCGTATTTGTTTGAACTGATACCGGCGATCCCCGTAGTTGCGAAGATAAAGGACTCGGTATCAAACACCCGCGCCAATAGCCCCTCATATACTTTTGGTTCAACGTCAGTAATTACATATTCGCCATCCTTGTCCGTCCTGGCTGTGTAGGTTTTCCCGCTACAGCCGCCTAAATATTGGTTGAATGTTTCGCATAGCTTGACCTCGATGTTCTCGACGGGTTTGCTGTTGTAGAAAACTTTTCCCTGTACGTTGCCTTTTCCCGGCGCCGGTTTGACTTTCTCAATCCCCGTTTCGGTATTTCCGGAATGAGCGGCGGAATCATTTGTAGCTCCGTTTGTCGATTGGGAGTTTTTGTTACCAACCTTGCAATTCGTCAACGAGATTGCTGCCACTACGAAGAAGCAACCAATCAGCCATTTAGTAGACATCATGCAATAAGCCTTTCCTTGTCTCGCCTTACTGAGTCAATTTTTCAAGATGATGCTGGAAATAATCGCGCCAACTGTCGGATAGGGCTTCGAGCTTTACAACCCGCCGCAACATTTCCACATCGTTTTTCTCAAACGCATACAGCCGAGTGATTTCAGCTATTGCAACATTGTTCGCATCTTTGCTAAGTAGTTCCATGGAATCTCCTGCTTTAACCCGGCCCTCTTTTAACACAGCCAAGTAAAATCCCGTGCGGCGACTTGTCAAGAACTTCTTGAGAATATCCGCGCGTCCGAATTTGATGCCCAGCTTGTAGCAGGGCATTCGCGGTTCAGTGACCATTAACTCTGCTTCGCCAACCCGAAAGCGATCCCCAACGTTAACGGTTTCTTCCGCCAGTCCTTCTGTGGTGAAGTTTTCTCCAAACATACCGTGAGGCAACTGCATCTTAGGAAGTTCTGTCTTCCAATACTCATAGTGCTCGGCAGGGTACGCATATACGGCTTTGCTTACGCCGCCATGTACCGACAAATCGGCCTGCCGATCTCCATCGAGATTGAGAGTTCGGAGCATGACCGGACCGTCAACCGGTTCTTTGAAGATGCCGGTCATAATACTTTTGTCGTTCCAATTTACCTCGCGTGGCAGCGCGACATTTACAGAAATTAGTTTCATCGCAGTCACTGGTCAGTTTCCTCTGCAACATCAGTCTCTGCCTCCAGTTGATGATCGGTGCAGGCTAAGACAGATACTCAGCATCAAATTGGCTCTCGTGTGGAGTCTCTCGTTCATGTTCTTTCCGTTTCATCCCTACAACTTCAAGACAAGAATTCCTAACAGACTGCAAGGGCAGACCTACTGTTCCTTATCGCAATTGAAATTAGCATAACTCAGATCAGGCTAAACTTTCGAATTAGCTCCCACAGCGGAGCCAGGCTGGAAACATACAAATAGGGACGCGGTTGTCTTTCACAAGATATGATCCTTTGGTCGCCGCTTCTTGTCCCAGGGATCGGCGAAATGAGGGTCAGCGCTATGGTCGTGAGGTTCCAGCGACAACATTTTCCTAATCGCCGGCGAATCACTTTTTTGAAACTCACTGACGCTGCCGGAAAATGCGATCTCCCCACGCTCGAGAACGATGACCTTTGTCCGCGGCAATTCGTCCACTGGGGCTTCGCTAATTGCAACTGTGCCGTTGGCCCTCTCCGCTGCATTGTAGGTTGCCAGGTAGGGAATTTCGTAAGGTTTCTTTGTCACGTAAATTGACGATACCTTGTTGACATCCCGCGCGCGTATGATCAAATCGAGCACCTGCACTGCGACGATCGGATCAAGACCCATGGTTGGTTCGTCGAAGAGCATAATCGAAGGCCAGCCAATTAAGGCGCGCGCAATCTCGAGTCTGCGTTTCATGCCACCGGAGAGTTCCTCGGGTAGTTTCTCCTCCTCGCCGGCAAGTCCGACAAAGTTAAGCACTTCCTTCACTGTCTTCTCGATTTGTTTTTCCGTCCAGCCATGTTCTTCAAGACGGTAGGCCGCGTTCTGATAAACGGTTAGGCCGGTGAAGAGCGAGTCCTCCTGGAAGACCATGCCCATGAGACCGCCGCGGATTGCTAACAGTTCCGATTCATCAAGGGTCTCAATCTCGCGGTCGGCTACAAAAATCTGACCCGAGTCCGGCTTCACCAAACCCATCGCCAGATGCAACAGAACCGACTTCCCGGAGCTTGATACACCGGTTAGAAAGATCATTTCGCCGCGGGCAAGTTGAAAACTAACATCGATGAGCGCCTTTGTATCGTCGAAGCTAATAGAGACATTGCGAAACTCGAGCGCGGGCGAAACGTCTTGTTCGTTTCCTTTGTTCATGATTGCAATAATAATTCATGTATGGCTTTAAAAGACACGCGAAGGCTGGCCTTGATCGTGCCCTGATTTCAGTTTCTCTCTTTAACCTCAGCGTTCCTTGTGTCACCGTGCTGAGCTATCGCTTTTAAAGATTCACCACGGAAAACGCAAACCGGGACTCCGGTCTTAGAGTGCGCTACCCCAAAAGGGAAGTGATAAAGAAAAACGCACACCGAATCGTAGGGTTCCCGCTAGTGCTAAGTCTTTGCATCTATTAAGTTCCCTTCGAAACTGCCAGATCCATCAAGAACGGCCACAGGCGGCGACGCGTGGCATGCCCGTTGCCAAAAGAGCATCACGGAGGCACTCAATGAAAAAACTAATCGCAACCCTTATTTCCGCAATAATTCTCAGTATGGCGGCTTTGCCGGTCGCGGCGCAGACACGTAGCCGCTGCGCTAATAGATCGACCTACAACGGTAGGTACGATAGCCGGTATGACAGCCGATACGATACAAATCGCGACGGCACGCGCCGAAGCGATTCTTATCGTAATGATAGCTATCGCAACGACTCTTCTTACAACCCTGCGTACAGCAACGACACATATCAATACGGCCAAAACCGTTCGGTCTGGGATCGACACCGGGACAAGATCACTACTGCGGGGGGCGCAGTTGGTGGTGCCCTGCTCGGCGGCTTAATCGGCGGCAAGAAGGGGGCGGTAATCGGTGCTGTTACCGGAGGCGCGGGAGCCGCTATCTACACTTACAAAGTGCGCGATAGATACAGGCGGTATTGAGATAGTTACCTACAGATTGAGCCTGGTCGCCGATTGAAAAATCGATGACCTTGTTTGGGGCCCGGATGCGAAGGGGAGAGCGCATCCGGGCTTCAACATTTTTCAGAAGTTTTCTGCCGCTTTGTTCAGGCATTAGAGTCTGGAGTCCACAGTCCACAGTTTGGAGTCGGGAGCTGCGGGTCGGATGCACGGTCTGGTCAATCGCGAATGTCGAGATTGTCGAAGTACGGCATGCCCATGAGGTAAGGTAGCGCGAGGCGCGCGCTACCAGTGCAAGGACAACGATTGTACAGAACAGCTAACCCGAAGGTTACACCGGGAAAGTGAAGTTGGGCCTCACTTTTTCGTTCACGGCGTTTGGACAAAATCCCCGTCGTTCGCTTAAGGTATTCCTTTGTTTCAACCAAAGTACTAACCTTTCCTGACCGGCGCCCAGTTCGGTTTTCCCGTACTGATAAATGAGCCATCAACGTCTGCGAGCAAGAAAGCTCTTCGCAAAGCTTCTTCTAATCCTTGTGGGTTTTCTAATTGGGGGCATCATCGCGGAAGTTGCGCTACGAGCTGCGGGATATTCTTATCCGGAGTTCTATGCGCTTGACCAGTTGCGTGGCTACGCCCTTCGGCCGTGGGCGGAAGGTTGGTATCGCAAAGAAGGCGAGGTATATGTTCGCATCAATGGCGAGGGTCTTCACGATCAGGAACACTCGCTATCGAAATCTCCAGACACGGTAAGGATCGCGGTCGTTGGTGATTCCTATCCTGAAGGTTTTTCAGTCTCCCTGGAAGAGACGTTCTGGTGGGTGATGGGAAAAAAACTTCAGGAATGTAACGCCTTTCCAGGCAAAAAAATCGAGGTGCTAAACTTTGGAGTCTCAGGATACGGCACCGCTCAGGAACTCCTCACGCTTCGTGAACAGGTCTGGAAGTTCTCCCCCGACATCGTGATGCTGGCCGTAACCACGAACAACGACATCACCGACAATATTCGAGCTTTAAAGAAGACTGATGAAATCCCTTACTTTATTTACCAGAACAATCAATTGAAGCTGGACGATTCATTCAAGAATTCCCGGACTTTTCGTTGGCGGCAGTCGGGAATCAGTCGCTGTGGCCGGTGGTTGCGCGACCATTCACGCGTTGTGCAAGCAATAATTCAGGGCCATCACGGTTTTAAGACTCTTCTGGCCTCATGGCGAGCCAGGCGGTCGGAAAAGGCGCAGCCTCAATTAGATCCTACCGGCCAAAACCGAGAAATTCTGCGAGAGAAGCCTGATCTACTTTCACGATCG
>DASWDX010000266.1:0-4653 GCA_036395055.1 Pyrinomonadaceae bacterium
TTGGTCGGGGCGAGAGGATTCGAACCTCCGACCTCTCGGTCCCGAACCGAGCGCTCTACCAGGCTGAGCCACGCCCCGACAAGTGAATGGATAATAGGGAAGGCGACACCTGGTGTCAAACCCCATAACAGAACCGAGCGCAGTAGCGCCGGATGTTGGAATCAACCCTCGTTATAAGCGTAGGCAATACGAGGGCTGGTTGAAGAGGGGAGCAGTCAGTTTATCAGGTTGATCGCAAGCATCCGCTAAAAACTCACGGCTCTGCAACCCCCTCTACTTCTTAGTCTGACTCCAGCATCCGGCGCTACCCGCGCTCGGTTCTGACAAGAGTGTGTCCCTTTTTGCCCTTGACCGGACAAATTTATGCGCTCGGGAGCGCAGCCGCCTTTATACGATCAACCCCGTGACGGGCGCAGCTCATCAGGTCGGAAGCGGCTCGTTCACACCAGCTCTGAACGGCGTCGACTTCGGCTTCGACTTTGACCCGACGACGGATCGCATTCGCGTCGTCAGCAACAACGGTCAGAACTTACGCCTCGACCCCGAACACGGGCGCAATCGTTGCCGACACGGCGCTCACGTTTGCTGCCGGCGAATCCGAAGCGGGAATGACACCTGACGTCACGGCCGCGGACTACAGCAATAATTTTCAGGGTGCCACCATAACGACGCTTTTCGCAATTGACTGGCGACGCGGCACGCTTCAACGCATCGGTTCTCCTAACGGCAGCCCTGTCTCTCCCAACTCCGGACAGGTCTTCACTGTAGGAACTCTGGGAACCGGATTTCAAATCACCGAGATGGTCGGTTCTGACATCGCACCCAACGCTGGCACGGCCTATGCCGCGTTGCGCTCCGCCGACTCTTTGAATGGAAGTTCTTTACACATTGAATCTTTCGACGGGCGCGGCAACGCAGCAAGCAGTGATCGGCGGCGGCAAATTTATCCGTGACTTGACCCTGATCGATCGTGCCATTGACCCTCTGGCGCTGACAGTGTCGAACAAGTTGCTGCGTTTCAAGAGCGGAACGCCGGGCACGATTATCAACTCAGTCAAGATCACCAATCTCCGGTCTACCAACGAGGAGATTATTGGTCTGGATTATCTTGACGGCAGTTTTTTGTATTTCATCACCGGCGCGAACCGTATCTACAGCCTCGACACCACGACCGGCAGCGCGACCTTTGTGGGTTAGTTCCCGGTGTCTCTGCTGAACGGTACCGACTTCGGTGTGTTTCGACGGAAGCGCGGACAACGTTTTGGCCCATAGTCACAACTAAACGGCTTTGTCTGGAGCCTTCAACACCTCACCCTTTGAACTCCAGATCCCCGGAAAAAGGGCAAAGTGGTATAGTCCCCTGAAGTAAGCGGGTCGGGTCCCCCGCTCTGTGTTCGACTATTCAAGGTTTTAGGAGTTTTAGATGGCCAGGCTATCCCACCTTCACGCGCGGCGGCCAGCCCGCCGCAAACGTCTGTTTAAGGACGCATCCAGGTTTTGGCTGTTGGGTCTCGTCCTTTTGGCGATCCTGGGCAGCAACCTCCTCGCCAACAGTAACGCTCAGGGAAATGATCCTCGCGAGGCAGCCTTCAATCAAAAAGCAGACAAGATACTCAGAAGCATTCGCCGGGCAGCAGATGAAGATCGCAAGGCCGTGCTGAAGGGAAAATTCAGAAACGAGACATCGCAAGTGAGGCGCCTTTCGCGCATAGCCGGCGTTAAGCTACGGTCTGACAACACTGTTCGGGTCAACGTCGCGGTTACTTTGACGGACGACTCAGATAGTGAGCTGAAGGCCGCGGGGTTTGCGATAGAGTCACGAGTCGGCGATATCGCTACGCTCGAGATGGACGTGGACCAACTACCCAACCTCGCCGAGCTCTCAACCGTCCGCAAGATCTTTGCATCAGTGATCCGTCATCCGCTGAACGACAGAGCCAGACAGTCGGCTGGGGTTGACAACAACTCTGGCCAGCGAGTGGTAACGCAAATGGGCCAGGGCGTGGTGGTGGGCATCATCGACACTGGCATCGATTTTCGCCATCTCGATTTTACCGTTCCGGCCAGCGGTGGCCATCAGACCCGAATTAAAGCTCTGCTGGACATGACTGAGTATGGCACACAAACTCCCGACTCAAACTGGAACTATTCCCTGCCGGGTCAGGCGGCAGTCATAGGTCATCTCTACACTGAAGCAGATATCAATTCCGCGCTGCAGGTTTCGAAACCGGGAGACCAGAATTCGGATCTGGTTAAAGAACGCGACAAGAGTGGTCACGGTACTCATGTCGCCGGAACGGCCGCCGGGAACGGGCTCTCTTCGCCAACTGCGGGAACCTACGCGGGCATGGCGCCGGAGGCTGATCTGATAATTGTGAAGGCCAGTCGCCAGAATGATGGCCAGGACGACTTTCAGACTACCGACGTGATTAATGCACTCGAGTTTATCAAACAGAAGGCTGCCGAACTGGGAAAGCCGTTTGTAATAAACATGAGCCTTGGTGGACAGTTGGGGCCGCACGATGGAACAAACCCCGATGAACGGGCCATCGATAATCTCGTCAACGGTGGAAGTGGACGGGCTGTCTGCATCGCCGCCGGCAACGAGGGAGATTCCAGCATACACGCTCGCAGCACTGTACCAAGCGGAGGCAGTCAGACACTGGATTTCAATGTCAATGGGGCGGCATATGTTGTTGATCTTTATCAAAACAAGGCTGATCGGTTTACTGTCACGGTAACCAGTCCGGACGGAATCACTTTAGGCCCCGTCTCCTACGATGCAAACGGATTTAGTCTTCCTGACGGGCAGGCCTCCAATCAGTATCTGGAGACGTACAACGCGAACGACGATAAAGGCGATGCCGATAGCGCAAATGACCAGCCCGATATCGTTCTGTTGTTCAAACCCGCCGCTCCAAACGGCATGTGGAAGATCACGCTTCAGGACGCGGATGGCAACACCAACCAATCATACGATGCCTGGGCCGAGGGAGAAGGCGTTTACTTCAGCACCTTCGTGGATCACGACTCGCATCTTGTAGCATCACCGGGAACTGCGCGAGGCGCCATCACCGTGGGGGCGTTTGTTACTCGCTCAGCCACGCAGACAATCGGAGCGCCCGCTTCCTTCACCAGTCCCGGGCCAACTGCGGATGGCCGTCAAAAACCGGAGATCGGCGCGCCGGGGTATTATCTCTATTCTTCGCGTTCCTCCGACGTTATCGATCCAAATTTCGGCACGATTGGCACGGGCGCAAACGCTCCGACGGATAGCACTCACTACACCGGACTTGCGGGCACCAGCATGGCGACTCCCGTTACGACCGGTTCGGTGGCTTTGTTACTGCAGACGAATCCAACTCTCTCCGGGGATCAGATCAAGAGCCTCATAACAACCTATGCTGTCCTGGACATCTTCACGGGCTCAGCCGTCTGGGGTCCGCGCCTTGGTTTTGGCAAGCTCAATATAGCCAATTCTATTAATCGATCGGGCGGTGGCTTCAGGAAATACTCGATCTCGGGGCGACTGACTCATCAGGACGGCAGCGGTGTTGGTGGCGGCCTTCAAATATTTCTCTCGGGATTTGGAAGTGCCGTGGCGCTCACCGACTCAAGTGGCAACTATAGTTTTAGTAACTTAAGTCCGGGCGCGAACTACACTGTCGCGCCAGGCTTCCAAGGGGGCACAACCACCTTCACGCCGGCCTCATACACCTTTAATAGTTTAAGCGCGGATCAAACAGCTAACTTTGTGGTTTCTACTGTAGAGACTTTTAACATCAGCGGGCGGATAGCGGATTCGCTTGGGAACGGCATTGGGGATGTCCAGGTAGAAGTACCCGGATCGATCAGTCCGGTCGGTGGTCTTCCAATCTTACCTACGTTCACGGATAGTAATGGCAACTTTATTTATCAACTTCCGAAAGGGATGAATTATAACGTCACCCCGACCAGCCAGATTTACACCTTTACTCCGAACTCGATCAGTTTTACAAACCTCAGCTCGAATCAGACCGGGGTTAACTTCACCTCGTCCTCACTCAGTGTGCGCGGACGCGTCAGTGACGGCACCACTGGAATGGCTGGAGTCTTGTTGACTCTATCCAGACCAGGGAATTCTCAAGCCGGCACCGCTGTTACGGACGCAGAGGGTTACTATACGTTACCCGGCGCAATATCCGGACAACAGCACACCATCACGCCTTCGAAAACCGGGTATGTTTTTGAACCGCCCAGCCAAACTTTGTATACCTATGCGAATATGTTTGTTGCCTTCGTAGGTAGACCGGGAACTTACATAGACGATTCGCGTAACTTTGTCACGCAACATTACCGCGACTTTCTCAATCGCGAGCCTGACGCCAGCGGTCTCGCGTTTTGGACGAATGAAATTTCTTCGTGCAGCGCAAACCTGTCATGCATCGATAGGAAACGCGTAAATGTGTCAGCCGCTTTCTTCCTCTCCATTGAATTCCAGGAGACTGGCTACTTAGTAGAGCGCCTTTACAAATCGTCTTACGGTGATGCTGTAGGCACCTCAACTATCGGCGGCACTCATCCGCTTTCGGTGCCAATCGTTCGGTTCAGTGAACTTTTACCTGATACACAACAAATCGGACAGGGCGTAATAGTTGGACAAGCAGGCTGGGA
>DASWDX010000267.1:0-3504 GCA_036395055.1 Pyrinomonadaceae bacterium
TCGTTGTTTGCGCGCATTGTCGAAAGCCAGCCGCTTGAATTCAGGCTTGAGTCCAAAACTAAATAACATGCCAACCTCAATCTCGGTAGCGCGAAGGTAGTTAAGGAGCTGCGCTGCGTGCGCAGAATCAAGTGCGCGACCGGCTTTGAGTTCTAACAGGACGCACTTGTCCACGAGCATGTCGGCCGTAAAGTCTCCTATCTTCTTGCCACGGAACAGACTGGCACCTCGATCTGCCTCAGTACGGAAAGGCCTTTCGATGTAAGAGCTATCTCAAATGCCGCCTCGTAAACCGACTCAAGAAATCCGTGTCCCAGTTCGTTGTAGACACCTCATAGAAAACCCCAATAATCTGTTGCGTTAAATCCCGATGTTTAGGACCGCTATCGTTCTCCTTCATCGTGAAAGTCTCCAAGCGGCATTTCCTAAGCGGCGTTTTACTGTTTCGCAGGTGTTTTGCTGATCCGTGTGTATCCGCGTTAATCCGCGGCAAATTCTCCTAACTATATTTCCCAGTCTCAGTCAGATCATCATAGATCATTCCACGGCGATCTTTCTTCGCCTTAGTTACCGCCGTGTAGCCGCCCTCTTCGTTGCGGCTGATCTTATTCTGAGCGTAGAGTCCCTCCAGCACAAACTCGCAGGCAGCCACCAACTGCGCCGTGTCTCCCTTCTTAAACTCAAACGGAATGGCCGCTGTCTCAATCAACTCCGGCACAGCTTCCAACAACGTCCTGCATTCGTCGGCTGCAGCAGTATCTGCCAGGCGAAGATTGTTTCCCTGATCAAACCATTGCACCGTCGGGGCGAAGTCAATGCCCACGAAGTAGCCTTCAAATACTTCGCCTGCCGCGCGTTTAATTAAATCCTTCGCGATGCGGTTAGCGCCGATCTGTTCGCCCTCATATTCAAGTTCCATCTTTCCCGTCATCGAAGGAATAGCCGCGTATACGTCAGAGATGCGCGGCACAACCTCTTCTTCCCCGGTAAGCAGCGCCCGCCGCTCGGCATTTGAAAGTACCGACTCAATTACAGTGATCGGCATGCGCTGCGAGACTCCGGAATGCTTATCAACCCTATCGTCCTCACGTGCTTCAAAGGCAATTTGTTCGACCAGCTCGCGAATGAACTCCGGAATGTGCAAACGCGGTTGCGAACCATCTGTTGGCACCAGACCACTGCGGCTGACCCACGCTTCCTGACGAGTGATCTCAACCGCGGTCTGAAGTTGGGCCGGATAGTGAGTCATGATTTCGGTGCCGATACGATCCTTCAGCGGTGTGATGATTTTTCCGCGGGCGGTATAGTCTTCCGGATTCGCTGAGAAAATAAGCATTACATCAAGCGGCAGGCGCACCGGGTACCCCTTAATTTGCACGTCGCCTTCCTGCATGATGTTGAACAGTCCGACCTGAATCTTACCGGCGAGATCCGGCAACTCATTGATGGCAAAAATACCGCGGTTGGCGCGCGGCAAAAGGCCATAATGAATCGTCAGCTCGTCGCTCAGAAGATGTCCGCCCTTGGCGGCTTTGATCGGATCTACATCACCGATAATGTCGGCAATAGTGACGTCCGGCGTGGCCAGCTTCTCTACAAAACGCGAATCGCGAGCAATCCAGTCGAGGTGTGTTAAGTCGCCGTGTATCGCGAGCGTCTGGCGACCATAAGCAGATATCGGTTTGAAGGGATCGTCGTTTACTTCAGAGCCCGCAATGATCGGAATCTGATCGTCCAGGAGTTCCGTGAGCTGGCGAATGATGCGGCTCTTGGCCTGCCCTCGAAGCCCAAGCAGGATCACATTGTGTCTGGCAAGAATTGCATTGACGAGTTGGGGAATGACTGTTTCGTCATAACCCACAATTCCGCGGAAGAGTTTCTCACCGGTGCGCAGTTTCCTGACCAGGTTCGCGCGCAGTTCGTCTTTAACAGGAACGCTCTTGTAGCCGCTCTGCTTAAGTTCACCGAGAGTTTTGACTAGTTCACCTGAAGGCTTTGGACTGCTCATAGAACCCCTGCGCTTAGTTCGGAATATGGACGGGAGATGGGAATATCTTACGCGACTGCGAGTAGAAGAGGTAGTGGCTTGATTTACTTAACCAAAACGAACAGCCCTTCCCGCGTTTTCCGTACCCGCTTCTCGTCGACAAGTTTCTCCAGATGGGCAAGCACTGCGCGCTCGGCTAGCGCGTGAGCCTTGGGCGAGACATCCGTGTAGACGCGCGCGACGATTTCTTTCGGTGAGACCGCGCCCTCGCGGACAGCCTGGAAAATATTCTGTTCACGTTCCAGCCGGTGGGCAATGTATTCTCCCAGCTTCGAATAAGGATTTGCGATGGCTGGGCCGTGGCCGCCAAAGATGACTGAAACGTTCAGCAGCGCTCGCATGCGCTCAAGTGATTGCAGATACTCGCGCATGTTTCCTTCCGGCGGATCGATTAGAACTGAACCAAGACCCACGATGTTGTCGCCCGAGATCAGCGTCCCGGTGCGCTCCTCATAGAAACAAAGATGACCGCGCGCGTGACCGGGCGTATGCATCGCTCTTAAAGCAATTTCAGGCGAACCCTCCAAACGGATTACTTCATCATCTTCAATTTGTCGATCCACGCTTACGCTGCCTGCGAGCGGTTCGGCGGTTAGACGATGAGCGGCGACTCTTACTGATTCACCCAAGTGAGCTCGCAACGCATTGACTCCCCCGACATGATCCGGATGCATGTGAGTCAAAATTATTTCCCCGACGCTTTTACCTTCGGCAACCAGCGAATCAACACATGCAGCAAGAGCTTGTTGCTCATCTTCGTAAGCCGAACCAGGATCGATGATGAGCAGCTCTGCGGAGTTGTAGATGAGATAACAGTTAGTGTGCGTAGCTGGAGGCCTGGTCGGAGTGCGCACGGGAAAGCAGATGTAGTTTGGCCGAAACTCAATACGGCGCACCGGCTGACGGAGGGCGTTTGGCGATGCAAGAAATCTTTTATCAAGATCGTCAGTCAGTCCGTCTGCCAATGTTTTCAAAGCATGCAGAACTGGCGGCACGGCGAGTATTTCGGAGCGCTGCCAGCGCGCCAATGCCGCGCCTGCAGCGATCCATTCGCCACTGGCGAGTTCCGCGTCACCGCTCACGTAAGCGTGCTGTTTCCGAGGACTGTTAACGAGAAAGAACCAGGTATCGAAACGCCGCGTGCTGAATGGAGGAGTTACCCAGCGGCCCACGAAAGTGAAATCGCCGGCGTCAAGATGAAGATCGTAATGCTTGAGTAACGACGGCCAGGACACGCGTGCGGACTGCAAATCGTCAAGCAGAGAAGCGCGTTGGCCTTGCGTCAAAGCCTCTCCACCACGCGCGACGAGCACTTGAGTCTCCTCAAACAATTCCCGCGCGGCGCAACTAATGGCGACGCGTGTTTCCGCATTAGGGCAGTTTTCGACCGGGGCTTCTGCGTCCATCTCGTCAAACTGGCCACCGGGAAACGCGTGAAACCCACCGAGGAACGCGAG
>DASWDX010000268.1:0-15616 GCA_036395055.1 Pyrinomonadaceae bacterium
ACCGCTCCCGGTTCCGTATTCGTCGACCTACGATGCTGGATTCGTTGGTCACGCGGCTAGATGTAATGTTTTGGACTAGTGGTATTCAGAACTTTCAGCGGAAGCGAGATTGGCAGATGCACAAAGACAGAACCGGGAGCCGTAGCGACCGGCTGCAAGTCTAGCTTCAAATCAACGTCCGAGGACACAACTCAGTAGGTTTCTACACTAGAAGTTGAACATCTCGTAAACCGACCCGGTCCCTACCGCTTCCCGGTTCCGTATTCGTCAACCCACGATGCTGGATTCATTGGTCGCGCGGTTAGATGTAATGTTTTGGACTAGTGGTATTTCAGAACTTTCAGCGGAAGCGCGATTGGCAGGTGCACGAAGTCAGAACCGGGAGCGGTAGCGACCGGCTGCAAGTCTAGCTTCTAGTCAACGTCCGAGGACACAACTCAGTAGGTTTCTACACTAGAAGTTGCACATCTCGTAAACCGACCCGGTCGCTACCGCTCCCGGTTCCGTATTCGTCGACCCACGATGACCGAATACTAACGACCGTCGAAGAGCAAGTGTGAACGCAAAAAGGGCGGCCTTAAGTGACCGCCCTTGTTGGCCCACCTGAATTCCAGCAACAAGATTAAGGTATTGCTTTCTTGATCGCCTTGCCGGTCTTCTTCGCCCCCTCCGCAGTTTTTTCGCCTACTGTTTTGGCGCCCTCCGCAGTTTTCTCACCAACCTTTTTCGCACCTTCCTTGGTCTTGTCCGCCAACTCCACTGTCTTCTCGGCAACAAAGCCTGCCGCATCCGCTAATGCGTTACCCGTCGCAACCAATGCGTCTCCAGCTTCCTCTTTCAGATCTTTCGACTCACCACTTGGAGCATAAATTGTCGTAGTGCGTTTACCATCACGCGTGGTGACCACAACCTTGGCAACGCGCGGGTTATTGTGAAAGACACGCGTTTCAGTTTTCACTCCGTTAGCGTCGATCGAAGTGGTGATTTCAGAATCGTCAGGCGCGGGCCTGCTGGTTTCACTTGCCATCGCCATGTTGGCGTTCGCATTCGCGTTCGCATTATCAGCCGTGCTGCAACCCACATTGGCGGACATAACCGTCGCAATGACGAAACCGATCAAAACTCTCTTCCTCACGTTCGTTCCTCCCAAAGTCTCAGTCAAGAATGCCTATTGGTACATTGTGATTTAGCAAGCAACATGCCAGCACGCCTGGTAACCACAGACCATGTGGTTCAGCTGAAACCAGAAGGCTGGCGTCCTATGCCGGGCAAAAGCATACGCGGACGAGCGATCGTCGTTCAGTTACAGTACGAAACGAAAGGATTTGCTGCGCCACCCGATGAGCCGGAACGGTTGCGCATTGACATTCGCTTGAAATTCCACTAGAAGCATCGTCTGACTCAATAGGCGAAGGCCAGACCAGATGATCGAGATTTATCAAGCCAGCGGGGCGCTTTTCAGCTAATATTCTCAGTTGAACGACAGCTAGTTATTCTTTGCCAAGGAGCATCAACAAATGAATCACAGTGTAATAGCCCTCGCATTTCAGGAAGCCGCCCCTGACTCCTATCTGTGGATTATTATCATCGCGGTTATAGCATTTCTCTTTTTTATCGTAGTAGTAGTCGTTGTCGGTCTGGTGATCTTTTTCCTTATGCGCAAACGAAAGAAGGCGCAACTGGCGGCGTCCTCTGGAGCTTCTCTCTCGAGTGGTTACTCTCCGACGGGAACTGCTGCACCTTATTCAGAAGCACCGGCGGCAGCGGCGGCCGTTGCCCTCGACACACCACCACCACTCTTCGAGTCGCCGGCGCCAATGGAAGAAGTGAGAGCGGATGTTTCTGAGGCGGCTCCGGCACCAACAGCTGCGGCCTCTGATTCCGGCCCATTGGATTTCGATCCTTCTCGAACCGTCGCCATCACTAAAGATAACACGGTGACGATCAGCTATGGCTGGATCAAGTTTATCTCCGGTGCCCTGGCCGGCCAGCAATTTGATGTCAAGCCTGAGGGCGCTTACATTGGCCGAGAGGCCAGCCTTTCACAAATCGTCGTGGCGGATCCGCGAATCTCGAAACGCCATCTCTGGATTGGCGTGCGCAATGAAGAGGTTAAAATTATTGATCAGGATTCCCGCAATGGAACGTTTGTAAATGACCCGAAGTCTGATCGCATCACGGAAGCCAGACTGCATTCGGGAGACACCGTAATCCTTGGCGAGTCAGACGTTGCGCGTTTCGAATACCAGATGTGATTTGGTTTTCACAGCAGAGCCGGCTGGTTATAAGCAGGCGGCCAACGGTAGCCGCGAGGTCGCAGCAGGTCCTTCACTGACTTCCCTTCACTCTAGTCGCCAGCGAAAGACTGAGACAATGCGAATTTCAAATTCTTCGGGCACGATCGCCCTTGCCGTAAAGGCCTTCTTCATATTGCGCTTTACATGACCTTACTGGCTCAAGAAAAGCCCGCAGTGAATTCGAGGCCGAAAGGGAAAGTCGAGCCGCGATGGCCTGCACTTGTAGCGCTGCTGGGAGCGGCGGCGTTGTATGCAGCGCTGCCAACGTCGTTGATTTTCGGTGGTCCGCGCTGGCTGCTGCTGGCCGGCGTTCTACTGCTGCTCATTCCGGCAGAGATTGCGCACCGGCGCGGGAATCATTCTCTCAATCAGTCAATCGGTTATATCCTCAACGGCATCATCACCGTCGCTATGATTGCGTCGATTTTCCTGCTCATCGCTGCGTTGCCTCAGCATAGGGTGAATCCCGGCCAATTGCTTCGCTCTGCCGCTGCTCTGTGGGGGACAAACATCATAATCTTTGCATCATGGTACTGGCGTTTGGATGCAGGAGGACCGCACGCGCGGTCTCAGACTCTTGGACACATCGACGGTGCATTCTTGTTTCCGCAAATGACGATGGATCCGGCAGCAAAAATTGCCGCCGGCGAGCACGAGTGGGAACCAAACTTTGTCGATTACCTCTTCCTGGCATTCAATACCAGCACTGCTCTATCGCCAACTGACGTGCCAGTGCTGTCGCGCTGGGCGAAAAGTTTGATGATGACGCAAGCGCTTATCTCGTTGCTGGTGATTGTCCTGCTTGCCGCGCGTGCCGTGAACCTACTTTGAGAGTTCAGGAGCGCACCCAGCTAAATTGTTTTTGTACTCAATTCACCTTGTCTGATTCGCCGCGGCGAATCTGTAACACGATCCGGCCGATCACATGACCCTTCTCAAGTCGCTTGTGGGCCTTCGCTGCCTGGGCCAACGGATAAGCCGCAGCAAGCGGCACGCGCAATTGAGTCTCATCCACGGCTCGCACCAGCCGTTTGAACTCTCGCGGTCCGACTACACCATCGTAAGCGGTCAACTTGATCTTCTTGCACAAATAATGCAAGGGTGACCATAAACCGAACTCCTCTTCTGACTATTATTGCGTTATGACATGCTACAGAAAACTTCTGTGAACAATCTTGACAACGTGATACTTGTCACGATCTTGAAATGTGACCAGCAAGTCCGCGAAGTGCTTCGTCACTCCGCCTGTTAGCATCCGCTATCTTTTTCTTGACTTAGTCAACGCGAAGGCGAAGACATGAAGTCGAGGAGGCAGGAAGTTGACCGCAGCCCCTCGACACGATAATGCCCCGACTGCATAGCGGCGCTGCTCGTGGTCCGCTCTACGCGCCTACCGCCGGCTCCAATTCCGGTAGAGTCTCGAAATGTAGAATCGTCTTCGTTCCATCCTCGTCTTCGATCAGTAGTGCCTCTTCGCGCAGATCCGCGCCCATTTTGGTCATGATGCTCCCTACCCGCCCCACAACATGCGTCAAATGACGTTGCTCTATGGCGGTTTCGCCTCCGAGCGACACTTCGATCCTTGCTGTATCCGCGCCTTTGGTTTCCAAACTGATTCCACCGAGCGGTAACAACTCTTCTTCCTCCTGCGCTCCTATTTCTCCGCTTACGACCTCGAGCCGCGTCGATCGCAACTTGTTGCGACGGTTGAACTCTTTAATGAAGGTATCCCATTCCTTGCGTTCGATTACTTCGTTCATCTCTCCCTCCTTTTTCACTTTCACGTCCAAAACAGGACAGTCTGGAAAACTTTTGGCACGAAAAAATAGGAACTCCGGAAGACACACTTTCCCTAACATCCGAGACTTGCCGTGTACTCTACTAGCTCGGATTTCAGGAATTCAATACCATATTCATACACTTCGTCGGCGCTTTTCCTCCCTCACTTTCAGTATGCAAGTAGCCCGCAATTGGAAGGCCGGGCGATTTAGCCCAATCGGAACTTTGGTCCATGAATTCCCGCGTCTTTTTCCGACTCAATCGCGAATTGAAAACAAGCGCAAAGCAAAAGGATCGCGAAACCGGACGGCACCAGCCGGATGGCATGCGGTATGCACCCGTTAACGCTCATCTACCAGTTAATGCTGCATCTAGTTAACCCTGATCTATGCCGGCAATAACAAGCGTATTTGAGACATAGTGGCGCAGAGACAAATTGCTTTGTTCAAAGAGACCAATCGTTGTTGATAAAGGAGGAAATTCACTGATGTGGAAAAGAAAGCTACGCACCTTCGTCATGCTTTTGACGGTGCCGATATTCGCTTCAGCAGTTGTTAATAATGCGTTTGGGAGAGTGACGCCACAGGCCAGCACCGCGCATATCACCAGGGAAGTGCGACATGAGTTGGTGACCCTCCCCTATTACGGCGTGTTCGATTGGCTCGAATTTCAGGTTCAACCCGACAACACAGTCGTGCTGCGCGGGCAAGTCGTGCGTCCATCGACGAAGTCGGAAGCGGAAGCTCGCGTGAAATCAATCGATGGCGTGTCGAAGGTGGTAAACGAAATTCAGACCTTGCCACTTTCCCCGCACGACGACCGTCTCCGAGTCGCATTATATCGAACAATATACGGCTGGAATTCACCACTGTTTCGCTATGCAACTCAGGCGGTACCGCCGATTCACATCGTTGTCGATCGCGGACGCGCAACGCTCAAGGGAATAGTCGCATCGCGAGGCGACGCCAATTTGGCTTACATCAGAGCGCGCGGCGTGCCGGGTCTTTTCGATGTGAAGAGCGAATTGCAGGTTGAGAGTGAAATGCCACGGTAGGTTGGTATATACGTTTATATGTTGCACCTTAGAATCCACGCCAATCGATCGACTGCGGCAGCTCATGAGTGACTTGCAACAGGTATCACACGCGCTGGCAAGAGCTGCCTACAGTGACCAGGCAAGCGCCGCGGGCGCGGGCGCAGGCGGAGACGGCGGCGGCACGAGCCGAAGTGGCGGTGGTGGCGCCATGGGGATGATGATGTCATCGACGCCGACTACACGCCGAAAATAGGTTGATTTGAGAAATCCTGGCGGCTCTGCCGCTTGATGTGCGGAAGGTCTATGACAGTCTATGACCTTCCGAGCGCCCCATGGATATCTCGGGGCTATGCCCTGTCAAAGGGCATAGCCCTGAAACATATTGGTTTGTTGGTAACGGTGGGGCGGAGCCACCACCGCACATCAGGAGGCAAAGCCGCGAGCTGTGCGGGTTGAGAAATGACGCGCGATGGCAGTTAAGACGAAAGATTACTACGAGGTGCTCGGCGTTAATCGCAGTGCATCCGCGGATGAAATCAAAACGGCTTACCGCAAACTCGCCCGCAAGTTTCATCCCGATTTGAACCCAGGCGACAAAAATGCCGAAGAGCGTTTCAAGGACTTACAGGAAGCCAATGACACGCTTTCCGATCCGGAGAACCGCAAGCTCTTTGACAAGTATGGTGAGAACTGGCGGGCAGTGAAACAAGGAGGGGGCGCGCCGCCACCTGGCTGGGAAGGGGCTCGCACCGCAGGTGGACCACAAGGCGGTGGCTTCGACTTCAGCGGTTTTGATTTTGGCGCCGGCACGGGGCGCGGCGGCTTTGACATCTTCGAGGAAATGTTCGGCCGCACCGCAGCACGCGCGGGCCGGGGGCGACGGAGGGAGCGCGGTGAAGATGTGGAGGCCCAGTTGGAGTTGTCTCTCGAGGAGGGGCATCGCGGCGGTCGGCGCACGCTGCAAATGCAAGTCGCTGAGGTTTGTCCTACCTGCAATGGCGCTGGCGTTATACAAGATAAGACCTGTCAAACCTGCGGCGGCTCGGGCCAGATTGTCAAACCCAAAACCATTGAAGTGAATATTCCCGCCGGCGTGCGCGATGGTTCCACAGTGCGCCTGGCAGGACAGGGCGGCGCCGGCATGAGTGGTACGCAACCCGGCGATCTTTATCTTCGCATTCGGCTGCGCCCGCACCCCGTCTTCAAGGTGCGCGGTGACGACCTTGAGATTGAGCTGTCGATTGCGCCGTGGGAGGCGGCGCTTGACACGAAAGTCGAAGTGCCAACTATTGACGGTAAGGTGGACTTAACCATTCCTGCGGGCGCGCAGAGCGGACAACGGCTTCGACTGCGAGGCCAGGGTCTTAACAAGCGAGGCGGCGGTCGCGGCGATGAATACGTGCGGTTGAAAATCGTGATGCCTAAAGAAATCAGTGCTGAAGAGCGTCGCTTGTATGAAGAGCTTAAGCGCGCCTCGAAGTTCGATCCCCGAGGCGGTAGGTCTAACTGAGCCTCCGCACTGAACGCTTCCGCCTTCGCCGCCTGACGTGTGGAAGATCTGCGACCTTCGGCAAGGTTTGCTGGAACATCTGGGCGGCGCCCTGGATGGGGCATAGCCCCAGAGTCGGATGAAACGCAATCTCGGTGGGACGAAGCCACCACCGCACGTCAGACGGCAGAGCAGAAAAAAGGCTTACCATTGACGGAGTTGGAAGTGGGGAACGTTAAGCATGACCGTCGAAGATGAAATTGCCTATCGAGGCAAGTGGGTGATGGCGCGCGATCGGAATCCGACATCGGGTAGATACAGCACGGACGCGCAGGAGATACATCTATGAGATCGATGGATTTTGAAATGGACGAGCCAGTGACGTGTGACGTTGTCGCTGAAACCATTGGCGCCCGTCGCTCGCTGGTATTGCGTCTGGCGCGCCAGGGTCTGATAGAAACAATCGCGACGGAAACAAATGAACCCTTGTTACCGCGACGTGCAGTGATGCAACTGCGACGAATGCAGCGACTGAGGCGTGACCTCGGTGTCAATTTCAACGGCGCCGCCATCATCCTCGATTTGGTAACACGCATCGAGCGACTACATGGTGAATTGCTGGCAAAAAGCGAGTCTGGAGTCTCCAGCGAGTCTGGAGTCTCGAGTCTGGAGTCTACAGTCGAAAACCGAACTACAGGAAGCCAAGAGTCTTGATTCCGATTCCCGACTGTCATCTCCGGACTCTAACTTTCGACTCCCTTGGGCTATTTGAAATAAGGAGTGGATATGAGCGACAAAAAATTCTTGACGGCGCAGGGACAAATCGGTGGCCTTTTGAGTCTACTAATGTTGATCTCTCTTCTGGGAGCATGTAATCGCAATGGCTCTCATGCGGTGCGTTTTGCGTCCACATCAGATCCGGGTGTCAATAACGCACCAATCAACAACGGCCCAGCCAGCAGTTCGACGATGCCGGTCCTATCTTACGCCGATGTCGTAAGTCGAGTTTCGCCGGCAGTAATCACCGTTCATTCAGAAATGCGTGTGCGTGCGCCGCAACAGTATCCGTTTATGGACGACCCGATGTTCCGGCAGTTCTTTGGTGACCGCCTACCGCAGCAAATGCCCGAGCAACGGAGAATGGGTCTCGGCTCCGGCGTCATCATCAGCACCGATGGTTACATTCTAACGAACCACCACGTGATTGATGGCGCTGAGCAAATCAAAGTGGATTTGAACGACAACCGTACTCTCGACGCTAAGGTAGTGGGTTTCGATCCACCGAGCGATTTAGCAGTCCTGAAGATCGATGCCACAATCCTGCCGGTGCTCGCCTTGGGTGACTCCGATAAAGTTCGTGTAGGTGATGTCGTGCTGGCGATTGGCAATCCGTTGGGCATTGGACAAACGGTAACTATGGGAATCATAAGCGCCAAGGGTCGCCAGACAGGCTTAAGCAGCGGCAGCTTCGAAGACTTTTTGCAAACCGATGCACCTATCAACCAGGGCAATTCTGGCGGTGCACTCGTCAGCACAAACAGCGAACTCATCGGGATCAACTCACAAATCCTGTCGCCTTCCGGAGGTAGCATCGGCATCGGCTTTGCGATTCCTTCGAACATGGCGCGCACAATCACCGATACACTCGTCAAGACCGGCAAGGTCCGCCGCGGACAACTCGGCATCATTGTGGTAAGAACGAATTCCGAGGCCGCTAAGGAACTCGGCGTTAAGGAGAGCAAAGGAGTAGTGGTGGCCGAGGTACAGCCCGGCAGCGGCGCCGACCGGGCGGGGTTAAAGAAGGGCGACGTAATCACGTCCTTTAATGGCGTGGAAGTAAACGATCCTAATGTTTTCCGAAACCAGGTCGCGAGTACTGCCCCCGGCTCCGAAATAACGCTCACCATTCTGCGCGATGGTCGCGAGCAGCAGGTCCGCGCTAGGCTTGGCGAATTTACCCCTCAACCGGAGCGAAATATGGAGCGACAAAGATGAGCAGCGCAACGACAGAAAGAGTCGACTGAAGAAAGGTGGAGGAAGTGTGCGGCCCGGCGGTGGTGGGCTAACCTACGATACTGAGTGGATGGATTATCGAACTTAACAGATT
This sequence comes from Pyrinomonadaceae bacterium, assembly GCA_036395055.1. Taxonomy (GTDB): domain Bacteria; phylum Acidobacteriota; class Blastocatellia; order Pyrinomonadales; family Pyrinomonadaceae; genus PSRF01. The sequence continues at coordinate 8,709 of DASWDX010000268.1, forward strand.
TTCCATAATTTTCCATTGTTATTTGCGAACATTTGTCATTTCAACCAGGGTATCGGCGCTTGAGTGACACCCTCAAATGACAGATATGGAAAATCGTGCTCGATCAGAACTGTACAATATTCACACGTTCTGAAATGTTCAAAGGCCCCGGCACATCTCTGTTCCCCAGGGTGTTGCGACCGCGCGCGCGTAACTTAGTCGCACCTCGCCGAAACTCCAGTCTTTCCGCTGCCAGATTGTTCCGTCCGCGAATTCCACCCGATTGATTACAACCTTCTCTTCGCCGGGGGTTGCGGACTTCCTGGCCAGAGTGTCCACGCTGACGACGTCGTGCGGGCCGGACAAGCTGAACGCCTGTAGTTGCTTGTCTTTCTCCGGCTTAATCGAGACACCACATAGAAATTGCCGTCGTGTCATAATCGTTGAATTCGGCGCTTCTTTGAATTGGTACTCCCAAAAGATAATTTCAATCAGTTTTGTGCTGGCATTGTGAACCTTAGCTCGGTATGCAAAGCCGTCCACGGGTTTTGGGGCGCGCGATTCCTGCACCGCTTTTTCCAGCGCAGCGCTGCGCCCGTCGATCGTATCGAGATTAGGATCTCGTTCTCCCGGCGACGTGTTGGCCCTGCGGTTTTTTTCGAAGTTCCGGTTAGCGGGGATCATGGCCGCAGCCGGAGTAATACCGTCCGGATTTTGTGAGATCGATTGCCGGTCCTTGAGCCACTTGGAACTTACAACGCTCACCGGATTGCCTTCGTGGGATATCGCTGGATTCTGTGGCTGCGGAAAGAGCGCGAGGATAAGCGGCAAGAGCAAAACAGTTTTCATGATTAGATCTCCATTGCTGGAGAGATAATATCACTACTCAAAAGCCTAGGCACCGCGACTGCACCGCGTTGGGCAAGTAGCCTTTCTTGAGTCTCTCGTAAAGGCAGGTCTCATGATATCGGGCATTCTTATCTGACCCGCTTATCCTGACCCGCGACTCGCCACATTTCGTTCCAAAGAGGAATCGCGTAGGTCTCATCATCAAATGTCTGCTCAAGATCGGGCTGCAACAGTGTGTGTGCTGTTGCCCATCTAAGTTAGCCCCATGCGTGTGAGCAATTCCGTAAACCGAGGCTCTGATCGAATAGGATCGAAAACTGGCGTCACCTTGAGCAGCCAGACGTGCCAATCTCGTAATGAAGTGAAGCGGGGATGCCGTCTTGCCGAGGAACGTCGCGTTTGCTCCGTCCTTCGTATATCAAGACAACGTCACGTCGCCCGGCCGGCACTGACCCGTTGTTTAGTCAGCGGCTCTAATTTTCCCGGAGGCGTCAACGCAGCCGACAACCGTCCCTGCCAAACCGATCTGCGCCCACGCAACCCGAGTGGCACCGAGCGAAAAGATAAAGATGCCGGGTGCAATCGCCGCCGTTCTGCTCCACCTCATCGTAGTTTCCTCCTTATGTGATTAGCCTTGACCTATTGACCCTTGCTTGACATCGAGCGCGGCGAGCGGCGCCACGTCCTTAGCTGTGTCGGGATAGTCAGGCCCCAGCAGCCGCTCTCGGTTTCGACCGAGCGACGAGCATCAGGCTCGCCTTCGGCGAAGCGCCCGCGCGCTAAGCCCCGAGACGTCATGGAACAGGCACGACGATCCGTGGCCGGTGAATAACGTACTGAATACAGTCACCCTCATTGCTGAAGCTGCTAGGGTGAGTAAAGTTCATCCAGCCGTTGTCCCTGCATTCGCTGACACTTCGTGGAGGACCACATCGGCGTTCATTATTCGGGATATTCATTGTCGTCGGGTTTCCTTGCGGGACAATGAAGGTGTTGTACACTACGACATTCTCCGTGGTGCTGAGATTCTTCGCTCTATGCACGCGGCCATCTACCTCCTCGAAAGCGTCCCCTGGCATGAGCGTTTCCTCGCCGCCACATCCATCTTCCACGGTCAGTGCACCGCTTTTTACGACGTTGAAGGCATACCCGGGATGATAATGCCAGGCGAGCACCTCCCCGGGCGCTAAAGTGAGGGTTCGCACCGTCACTGTGGCCGGACCGTCGAAGAATTCCGAGTTGGGAATGGTGCCAACAGCAAGTATGAGAGGGGTTGCCGCATAGGCGATGACACCGAAAAGAATGACGATGCTGAGGCCGACTACCAGCGCCAGCTTGTTTCTCAGATGGTTCGTTTTCATGTTTGAACTCCTTTTTAGTAAGTTGGTGTAATCGGACTCCGGTCCCTAGAAGGGGCAGTTGCCGGGACTCAGCTCGCGGATGAGCCTCGGTGTGCCGGTCGGAATAAGCTGGACCACGACATTCACCAGGGGCTCGGTTGTGCTTTCGTTCCGGACGGTGTGCACGTCGCCGGCGGGTTCGAAGAGGCTCGACCCAGTCGGTAAAACGTGGGGCGTGCAAGTGGGGTCGTCACCCATATAGAACGTCGCGGTTCCGGACTTGACGATGACAAAGCTCGGCCCCAGGTGGCTGTGCCAGCCGAGCGTCCCGCCCGGTTGAATCGTGACCTCTACGACGTGGAGGTCCGATACTCCCTTCGTCTCGATCTCGGCCTCCCAGTCGCCGCTCTTGGCTTTGGATTTAATCTCGCCGAATTGCGCCAGCGGGGCGAGCGGGCTGACGGTCACCCCGGAGGCCTGCGTTGCCATCGCGGTGACGCCGTACGACGCCACACCTATGTATGCAGTGACCCCTAAGAGCACGGCGCCAAGGCTGATTGCTATCATCAGCCTTTTTCTGAGTGTTTTGACTTTCATGTTTACATCCCTCCTTTTCTACGTGTGAGTAATGTTCGTTTGCCGACTTAACTCGCAGCGGGGCTGCGAAGACTCAATTCTCGGTACTGGTGCAGTTTGAACTCTTAGGTCCGAAGGACCGGAAGTTAGTAGCCCCGTCCGTGAGGGCGGGGAGATATGACCGTTAGTTAGCTGAGCACCGAAGGTGCGCCACGGTTTGTGCCGGCCCTTCGGGCCTTTCGGGCTATCAGAAGATGGAATTCCCCGTCCTCACGGACGGGGCTACTAACTTCCGGTCCTTCGGACCTAAAGCGTGCCTGCGGTTGAAACTGAACCAGTACTCAGTTCTCACTTCTGTTTGCCGGCCAGACGTTCTGTCCTACAATGTGTAGTACCTTCAGATCGGATGAAGCGCCTGTCGCCGACAGACGTTTACTCAAAGAGGGTTTGGAAGTCCTTAAAAAGCTCCAGTATTCCCCCAAAAGATTTCCAACGAAACTCCGGCAAATCTCCGCAACGGGCCGTATGGTCAGGCAAGCCAGCCACATCTACGAATTCGGTCCCTTCCAACTCGTTCCCGAAGAGCGGCAGCTTCTGCGCGATAACCAACCTGTGCCGCTCACTCCCAAGTCCTTCGACCTGCTGGTTGTGCTCGTAGAAAACAGCGGCCACCTGATCGAAAAAGGTGAGTTGTTGAAGCGAATCTGGCCGGACAGCTTCGTCGAGGAAGCTAACCTGTCGGTGAATGTGTCTGCATTGAGGCGAGCACTGGGCGAAGGCCCGAACGAACATCAATACGTAGAGACGGTGCCACGCCGTGGTTATCGTTTTGTGGCAGGCGTGAAAGAACGCTGGGATAACGGCACCGAGTCCTCGATCCGTGAATTAACTGAAGAAGACGATGACAGCGGGCTAGTTGCGGATGGCGCGCGACAGACTTCACCTCCGCCACCGGCCGCCGCGTCACGCCCGCGCGTGTCTTTTCGCCGCTGGCCACTCGTTTTGGTCGGGTTGCTTTTAATCTCGGCCTTGCTTCTGGGGTTGAATGCGGGCGGATTGCGTGCGCGCCTGTTGGGCAAAGGCAATCCGGTTCGCATTCAGTCGCTGGCGGTGCTGCCGCTGGAGAACCTCTCCGGCGATACTTCACAGGACTACTTCGCCGACGGGATGACCGAGGCGCTGATCACAGACCTGGCCAAAATCGGCGCGCTGCGGGTGATGTCGCGGTCATCGGTGGTGCAGTATAAGGGCGCGCACAAGCCGCTGCGGGAGATCGGCCGCGAGTTGAACGTGGATGCGGTTTTGACAGGTTCGGTGGTGCGTTCTGGCGAACACGTGCGAATCGCCGTCCAGTTGATCAACGCCGCGACGGAACAGAATTTATGGTCCGAGAGTTACGAGCGGGACCTGCGTGACGTGCTTGCGTTGCAGAAGGAGGTAGCACGAGACATCGTCGGCGAAATCAGGATCAAGCTTACGCCGCAGGAGCAAGGGCAATTTGGGGGCGTCCGCCCGATCAACCCGGAAGCTTACGATCACTATCTTCGCGGGCGGTTTTACCTCAACCGCCAAAACAAAGCTGATAATGAGGCTGCCATCACGGCTCTGGAGCACGCCGTGGCCACGGACCCGACCTTTGCCGCAGCGTATGCGGAACTGGCCCAGGCGTACGTATGGAAGCTCTTCCTATTTGCCCCGGGGGATAGGCAGTGGGAAGAAAAGGCTTTTGTGGCGACGGAGAAAGCAATTGCCTTAGACCCGAATTCGGCAGTGGCCCATCTGGCCCGTGGCCGCCTCCTCTGGACTCCCGCCAACCACTTCCCTCACGAGAAGGCGATTCGGGAATATCGCCACGCACTGACTTTGAACCCGAGTTTGGACGAGGCGCGAAATCAGCTTGCGCTCGTCTATTGTCACATCGGAGCTTTTGACAAGGCGCTCCAGGAATCGCAAAAAGCCATCACGACAAATCCCAACAATAACCTGGCACAACTCCGCATCGGGCAGACTCTGAATTTCCAGGGGAAGTATGAACAGGCCTTGTCGGTTCTGCGCGCAGTTCCTCAGGACGCAAATCCGGCACTGGTCGGGTACCAGATTGCCTGGGCTCTCTTCAATCTCGGCAGAAAAGAGGAGGCGTCGGCCACTCTTGAGCAACTCTTAAGAGATTACCCCGAGGACAGTGGCGGCTTATTTACAAGCCTGCAGGCGGTACTGGCGGTTTCAGCCGGGCAAGAACGCACCGCGGAGGACAAGATTAAGTCGGCTATAGAAAGGGGAAAGGGATTTGGTCACTTCCATCATACGGCCTATCACATCGCCTGCGCTTACGCGCTCATGAATAAACGTGAGCAGGCAATTAAGTGGCTGCAAGCTGCGGCTGAGGACGGGTTTCCTTGCTACCCGTTATTCGAGAAGGATTCCAATCTGGACAACCTTCGACAAGACGCCCGCTTCGTCGCGTTCATGGCGAAGCTGAGAGAGCAGTGGGATCATTACAGGGACTCTAGTTAATCCCTTGGGTCATTTGTCTCCAAACAGGTCCCTGGCCAACCTTGCCGCTCTCTATCCGTTCAATGGCCTGCCGGATTTGCATCGCCACTTCAAACTCGCGATCATCCTGGGCCTCTCTGAGTGCGGGCAGAGCGCTTTCGTCTCCCAACTCATAAAGAAATCGACTGGCACGCCAACGAACAAGTTTGTTCAGATCTTTTAATGTCTCCGCCATCGGGCCAATCGCCCGTCGGTCTCCTAAATCGGTTAATGCATCGCCTGCCGATCGTCGCACACCAACTGCTTCGTCTTTCAGAGCCTCACAGAGTGGAGCTAAGACTTCACGAGTTTTTATCAACCCAAGAAAGACCACCGCTAAACGGCGAATCGACATCTTTGGATCTTTAGTAGCTCTGATAATTAGTGACAGAGTTTGAGAATCCATTTGAACTGTTGCATCTCTGCCCAATTCCTTTAGCGCCGCGAACCGTTCTTCCCAACGTGGCGATTCAAAGGCGCGTGCTAGTTCGACCAGTTCGCCCGGTTTCTCGCGGCTCGCTTTAACTTTTTCAGGTAAGTCAGGGTGATAGGCCCTCTCAACCAATTCCTTTAACTTCTTTTCATCATAGACGGCTGAAATCTCGCGCACCAACGCCTCGCCGATATCGCGCAACTCTCCATAGCGCAAACCTTCGTCTATCCACTTCCGCTCCATCAGCATGTTTTCCGATGCACCCATTGCTTGCTCAATAGCCTGACCGAATCTCTCGGGTAGCGGCAAGCGCGCCGTTTCATTACCAGAGGACACTTTGACCAACATCGGGAGATCTCGAAAATACTGCACCGATACCATTACCTCGCGCCATTCCTTATCAGATGTTTCCTCCGGTTCTGGCTTGGTGTTGGTCAGACTGGCGTAATCGAGTACGACCCGGGCTTGGGACAAGATATCCTCCCATCCAGCAGCTGGCTTTCGCTGGATAGCCATAAAGTCTGCGACACGGAAGACACTGCGGACACCCGGGATGGCAAGGATCTCGTCGATATAGGCGGGCCCATCTCCTATATTTTCGTGTGTATATGTAATCGCGACCCCGTTGGCCAGCCTCTCATCCAAATTAAATTTCATACTGTTTGGATTAGGTGTCGTTTCGATGGATAGTAACTTCACTTTTGTCTCCAGTGCTCTACGTGCGCGCACTGCGCATGTGTGTGAAATTCGTCCTCACTTTACCACTCGGCTCCCTCCCACGTTAGTAGTGGACTGTAAAGAATTCAGGTCGGAGGACAAAAAGTAGAAAAAACGGGCAGGAAAACCGGCTTCAACGCCAGCCCCTGCCCACTATTAGCATCTCAATGAGGAAAAAGTTTCTATGCCGCTGCGGCTGCGGCAGCCTTGTCCAGGATCTTAGCCGCGCGACCAGCCTCCGCGACGCCGAAGATCAACAATGGTGCGTTCGTGCCGGGATCGATACCGCAGTACGCGTGCTCGATGTTGATGTTGGCTTCGCCGAGTTGTGAAGCCGCACGAGCCAGCTCACCTGGCCGGTGTGGAAATTTGGCTTGAACAACTTCCGTCTCTTTGTACGGAAGTTTCTGAGAATCCAGAACCGACTTGGCGGTAGTTGGATTGTCCACTACGAAGCGAACCAGGCTCTTACCCTCACAGGG
>DASWDX010000269.1:0-4552 GCA_036395055.1 Pyrinomonadaceae bacterium
CAGGGCACATTTCGTCATTGTGCCAACGAGGAATGTGGTTATAGCTCCAATCAGCCTTCGGGTGGGAAGAGCAAGCGCGAGCAAGAGACCGAAAGAAAAGCGAAGCTCGCGTCGTAGTTTTTAGAAGTAATGCGTAATCACTCTTCTCTCTACAGGGTAATGAATCTGTCCGTGCATTGTTTCGCCAGTGGCTCATGCCTCTCCGCGAGATGGGGGCGGCAACGCTTTCCGTTTCAAACACCGGCGGCACCGACCATCTTTCGTTCGACGCCATTGGCTTGCCGGGATTTCAGTTTATTCAGGATGAGATTGAATACGACAGCCGAACACATCATTCAAACCAGGACGTGTTTGATCGCATTCAGGCAGACGACATGAAGCAGGCGGCAACAATCTTGGCTGCTTTTGTTTACAACGCCGCGATGCGGGACGAGAAGCTGCCACGCAAGACAATTGCGCGATGAGGCAGTAGACGATAGTTGCGCCTGAAAATAAAAAAAGGCGAGTCTCCAACGGCTCGCCTTTTTCATGGTTATGTGTCCAGTCACCAGCTAGCTCGAGGCCTCGAGCGGACGTTTGTAAGATGAACTCTGGCCCACTTCGTTAGCCTTCATCGATGCGCTCCTGGTCGAAAGATCGAGGCCAATCCAACCCTTAATCTTCTTTAACAACGCCGGTAACACTACTTGTTGCGCCGTAGTTGAGAGTTCCTCGACCAGGCGGTCACCCAGCGCTCCCGCTTCCCTGCTTAGTCGATCGTAGGCTGGCGTTTCCCGGAGGCGCTCAAGCACTGTGGGCCCTTCGTCTTTGCCGTTAGGCTTGGCAGCAGTGCTGGTGGGAGACGCCGTGCCGGCCGCTTCGCCAAGCACTGGTTGCGCTGCGTATGAATGAGCAGTCGCGTATTTAGGTGAAGACGCGCGGTAATCCTGGTCGTACTCGTCTCCTTTGATCGCTGCCGCGACTCCATAGCCCACAAAGAACCCGACGCCCGCTGCCCCCAACGTCCAGGCGAGCGGCTGTCGTTTGAAGTGTTCGCGCCAATCGAGCGCTTCCTTCACGTTTTCATATTGCTGGGCCACGCTTTCCTTAATTTCCGTCACGGTGTTTGTAATGGAATCTCGCGTTTCCTCCATTCGCCGCTGGAGGTCTTCCTTGGATGGCTCTTCGTCACCCGCTTCGCGCGCGCGCGCGAGTCCTAAAGTTCGTTCTTCAGCCATTGCTTGTCCTTTCTAAGCTCTGCGACCGTCTTATCCGGAACGAGCTTTTGTTTTGCTAAACGACTCTTCATTGCCAAGACGATTATCGCGCCAACGATGAGATAGAGTATACCGGCGGTTACAAACCCGATCGCGTACTTCGCCGGCTGGCTCAAGTCGGAATTGGCAAAGAGCGTAGAGATCCCAAAAGCCAGAGCAACATTTACGAGGGCAAAACCGATTGCCGCGATGATGCCACCCACGGCGATCGTGAGCCCGTCGCGCGCATATTCATTCGCCTCTTCCTTGAGTTCGACTCTGAGCAAACTCAACTTAGTATCAAAGAGTTGCATTACGTCGTCTCCCAGACGACTGAATAACGACGGTAGACTTTCGCTGTCTGGCTTCTGTATTACGGCAGGTGTTGCCGCATTTGCTGTCGCACTCCCAGCCGAGGCTGCCATGGCATTTATCTCCTTTCCGCGATTCGTGCTCAAAGGCTCTTAACGCCGGCCGCGAATTATCAAGCCAATTAGAAAACCAGCCGCTGCCGATATCAAAATGGCTTGTCCTGGATTCTGCCGTGCATAGTCTTTGGCTGTTTCAGTAATCTCCGATAAATCGGCGTTCTGCAGTTCCTTGATCTTGTCGCCGACAACGGTCATCTTGTCGCTAACGTAATCCTTGGCCTGGCTGGCAGCTTCCGAAATCTTAGTACTGTATTCTTGTGCTAAAGCGGTGGCCGTGCCGGTGCCTGTTCCAGTAGTGCCGGCCGCAGTGCCGGCCGCAAAGCGCTCGGTCGACGACGCAGGGGTTTCTGTCGGAGTGCTAGTTTCTGTCTGCCCACCTGTTTGCGAAGCTTCGGGGAAATCGGTTGAAGTTCTGTTCTGCGACATGATCATTATCTCCTTTGAAGTGACTACCTGAAATTTCCGAAAAGCTAAACGCGCGTACAAATAATCACTCAAGTGTTGAGCAAACTATGTGCCGAGTGGGCTCGCCTTGAGCGTCGAGCTGCATGTCTCAAAGTTACGCTGCAAAATTGCCGACCGAGGCAAAGACGAACTCACGTCGTAGATAAGCGACTTGTTGCGAAAGGGTACAAGTTGAGATCGCTCAGGTCGGGAACAATACAAAAAACAAAAAAGATAATGTGTCCTTGAGGAAGGCGACAAATCTGCGCATCAGCGAGCGAACCTGCTCTTGACAAGGCAGGCCGCCGATGGTAAGTAAGTACTTACTTTGGCCAGGTGCCAGTCAGGAAATCGCCCTTTTGAGTAAAGAAATCAGTATCGGGAAGGCCTCAACGGCAACCGCGGGTCAAGTAGCAACCGGAACCCGAATGAGCGCGGAAGACAGGCGGCTGCAGATACTTCGGGTGGCGGTCAGCCTTTTTTCGCAGAAGGGTTTTGGCGGCACCACCACCAAAGAAATTGCGCATGCGGCCGGCGTTTCCGAGGCCATGGTGTTCCGCCATTTCGCCACCAAGCAGGAGCTATACAGCGCCATCCTCGACCACAAAGCGTGCTCAGGCGATTCGATGAATCCAGAGCAGATGGTTGCCGAGGCGCTGAAGCAGAAGGACGACCACGCAGTATTTGAGCAGCTGGCTCTGGGTGCTCTTGATCATCACGAAGGCGATCCCGAGTTTCAACGACTGCTACTTCATTCGGCACTGGAAGGCCATGAACTGGCCGAGATGTTCTTCGAAAAATTTGTCCGCCGGGTCTACGAACTTTTGGCTGATTACATTGCCGAACGGCAACGTGACGGCGCGATCATCAGGATCGATCCATTGATCGTTGTTCGCTCCTTCATCGGCATGATTATTCACCATTCACTCAATAACAATCTTTGGGATCCCAATCGGCGCTTGCTGAACATTTCCAACGAGGAAGCAGCGAAGCACTTTACCGACATTCTCCTGAATGGAATTTCAACCAGAGACGAATCTACTCGCAGAAAGGGAAATGAAAGTAAGGGTTCGGAAAACGGTTTTCCGAGAAAGAAATAGATTCAATGTCATCTCCCAGAATACAAACTTTGCCTTTGCAGGTTTTGTCTCTTGCTGTTGCGCTGGCAGGCCTCTTGTTTCTGACAATTTCCTGCGGCGGCTCTAAGGCAAATGTCAGAACAGATGAGGCAAACACGTCCACGCAGCCTGCGATGGTACAGGTAACAACTGCCCCGGCTATCGTGCGGGAATTGCCCCGGTTTTTTGAGGCGACGGGAAGCTTGACCGGGGATGAGCAGACGGATGTTTCGTCTTCGACTGCGGGAAAAGTGGTTGCGGTCGCCGTAGAAATGGGTAGCTATGTTAAGCGCGGACAGACCATTGTTCGTCTCGACGACGTGGATTTGAAACTTCGTGTACAGCAGGCGCAGGCTCAGGTCGATCAAGCAAAGGCCTCGTTACGCCAGGCTGAAGAAAAGGTGGGAATTCGCCCGGGCCAGTCTTTCGATTTAAACAAGCTTCCGGAAGTTGCGAATGCTCGAGTGGCGTTGGAGCTCGCAGAGAAGAACCTGCGACGTTCTGAAAAGTTGATTGAGTCGGGAGACATCTCGCGGTCGATGTACGACCAGCAGAAGGCGCAGCGCGATCAATTGAAGGAACAGTATGAAGCCGCACTCTCGCTCGCGCGCCAGAACTTTGCTGCCGTGATGACGGCTCGGGCAAACGTCGCCAACGCGGAAAGCCAGCTTGATCTTGCCCGCCGAAATCTATCCTACGCAAACGTATATTCTCCGATCGATGGTTACGTTTCAGAACGCCCGTCGGATCTCGGCGAATATGTCTCCACAACCACGAAAGTTGCGACAATCGTTCGCATCAATCCTTTGCGTGTACGTATCGATATTCCGGAACAGGCAATTCCAGCGGTTACGGTTGGTCAATCCGTTTCCGTAACTACCAATGCGTGGCCCGACCGAAATTTCAGCGGTCGAATTGCGCGCATCTCGCCAAACGTTACCACAACTTCGCGCACGCTGACAGTGGAGGCAGAAATCGAAAATGGCAGCGGCGCCTTGAAGCCGGGACAATTTGCCACCATACGAATTCTCGAGTCACGAGCAGCGCCTGCGACCCTCGTTCCCGTACGCGCTGTTCGTACGGAAACCGGAGTGAGTCGGGTGTTCGTAATCAAGGATGGCCATGCCGAGGAGCGTTTGGTGCAGACGGGACAAACCGAAGGCGATTTGGTTGAGATCAAAAGCGGCGTTGCGGCCAACGAAAACGTGGCGACCAGCAATGTCGAACAGCTAAGCGATGGGATGGCAGTCAAACAATGACAGTCCAAAGTCCAATGTCGAAAGTCCAAAGTCAAGAACTGGAAGCGGACATTGGACGTTGGACG
>DASWDX010000270.1:0-6224 GCA_036395055.1 Pyrinomonadaceae bacterium
TAGTTTGTGACGAAAATTCTTAACAATTGTCGTCCGTCTTTTTGGTTGGTTTGGAACAGCATCACTTCTTAGCCCGCTCTGGAAAGTAAGTCAAGGTCTTCGCTGGATTCATCATCTAATTACCACTCTATCGCAATAACCGCCTGCTTTAAAGAGGAAATCGCGATAATAGACCCTGCAACGAAGGTCTATTACCGCGACCGTCAGGACCGGTTTGTAATCTGTTTAAAGTGAAAATTCCCCTGCCTCCAACTCTTCTTTTATATAGGCAAGGAACCGTTCCGCGTCAGCACCGTCGATTACGCGATGATCGAAACTGAGAGCAAAATAAGCCAGCCAACGGATCGCGATGTAGTCGTCTCCGTCAGGCGTGGTCAATACTTTTGTGCGTTTCTCAATCTTGCCGACACCAAGAATTGCGAGTTGTGGTTGGTTGATGATCGGAGTACCGAATAGACCGCCGAATACGCCTGGATTGGTAATGGTAAATGTGCCGCCGCCGACTTCGTCAGGTTTCAACTGTTTGGTCCGAGCGCGTTCGGCAAGATCGTTTGCCGTTCGTGCCAACCCGGAAATCGAAAGATCATCGGCGCGTTTGATTACTGGAACAATCAAACCGCTATCCAGAGCGACAGCCATACCAAGGTTGATGTCGCGCTTATAGATGATTTGATCGCCGTTGACCTGCGCATTGAAGATTGGAAATTTACGCAGGGCATTCGTGACGGCCTGAAAGATGAAAGGCATGTAGCTGAGCTTTGTGCCGGTACGTTCTGCAAAGGAGTCTTTATGTTGCTCGCGAAGCTTGGCAATGCGCGTCATGTCTATCTCATAAACGGTGGTGACGTGCGCGGAAGTGCGTCGCGATTGGACCATATGTTCGGCGATCTTCCTGCGCATCAGCGTCATCTGTTCGACGCGATCACCCTCGGCTGGTTTCACCGGAGAGGGTGCGGCGGTTTCTGGAGTAGCAAAGGTAGCGATTGGCCGCGTCGTTTGCACCTTTGCACCGGTAGAAGCAGTTTGAGACCCCGACTCAATAAAACTAAGAATATCGTTCTTGGTTACTCGGCCGCTTAGACCAGTTCCCTCCAGGCGGGCGATGTCAACGCCGTGCTCCTCAGCAATCTTGCGAACCAGTGGGCTGGACTTAGTGCGACGAAGTTCTTCAGCCGTAGCCGTCGCGCCGCCGCCGTTACCAGTTGATGACGCAGCAGTATCGGTGGGCTCGGCTGCAGCTTTTTTCGAGTCGACCATCGCCGGTGCTGCTGCGGGCTTAGCCGCTGCTTTAGATCCGTCTGCTTGCTGGCCTTCGGCTTCTTTGGCCGCGGATGTTTCCACTTGTGTCTGACGCGGCACGGTGCGAGTGTCAGGCGCCGCAGTCGCTGGTTTCTGTTCTTCTACAGGCGCTGCGAAGCTCGGTGCCACTTCGGGCGCGGCCTCAGCTTTGGCGGGAGAGGCAGTTGTTGCTTCGCCAGCCGACTCTCCATCAAGGACAGCAACGGTCGTATTGATTTCAACGGTGTCGCCTTCTTTAAAACGAATCTCCGTTAAGGTCCCAGCCGCGGGCGAGGGAATTTCCGCGTCAACTTTGTCTGTCGAGATCTCAAAAAGTGGCTCATCGCGCTCGACTCGGTCTCCGACCTGCTTTAGCCACTTCGTGATCGTTCCCTCTGCGATGGATTCACCCATCTGCGGCATTACAACTTCTGTTGCCATAGCTCTCCAATCCTAAAACTATAAATCTCAATCCGACTGGTCTTCGGTCTTCAGTCTTTGGTCTTGGATCTTTGTTGTTAGTTCTTGAATTTTCAAAGTCCGAAGACCCAAGTCCAAAGACCGGGTTCCAGACAATCAACTTCCGGCAGACCGGCCTTTCTCTTCCGCCGTTGTCGGATCGATAACTGACTTGATTTCGGAAACACGATTAGCAGGAAAGCCACCCTGCCTGGCGTGTTCGCGAATCATCTCCTCGTTTGGCGCAATGTAGACACAGTAGATCTTGTCTCCGGTAACAGAGCTTTGCAGCCATTGAATCTGCGGGCCCATCTTTTGCAAGACGCTGCAAGACGTTTGGGAGATGTTTGCAGTTCTTGCGGCGACAAATTCCCCGCTCCGGGAATCTCTCGTTCAACTAGAAACTTTGGCATAGCTCTAAACTCCCTTCTCAGATTTCCGTTTTCAGTTAATGATTTTCAGATCTGATTATCTCAAATTTCAGATCCCAGATCTTAACTTTCAATACGCGGCCAGTTTTCGTGCCGCCGTCAACACATCGTTTATTTGCGGCAAATAATAATCCTCGAGCGGCGGCGAATAGGGCACCGGCGTATCGATTGAGGCCACGCGCAGGACCGGAGCATCCAGCCATTCAAACGCCTCTTCCACAATGCTTGCGGCTATTTCACCGCCAATGCCTCCGGTGCGCGAAGCTTCATGCAACACAATCGCCTTGTTCGTTTTCCTGACGCTCGCGAGAATTGCCACCTTGTCGAGCGGTGCCAGCGTGCGCAGGTCGATCACTTCAACATCCAGGCCTTCTTTCTCGAGCTCCTCGGCCGCATCCAGCGCCGTCAATACCATGGCGCCGAAGGTAATGATCGAGAGGTCACGTCCCTCGCGTGCGGTGCGCGCCTTGCCAATCTCCACAATGTAATCATCGGCGGGCAGCTCTTCACGCAAACGCGGAAGGCGATAAAGTTTTTTGTGCTCAAAATACAAAACCGGGTCAGGGTCTCGGATAGCCGCCTTGATCAGCCCCTTTGCATCGTAAGCGGTAGAGGGCTCCACGATTTTCAGCCCGGCCGTGTTCAGGAAAAAGGCCTCGGCATTAAGCGAATGAAACGGGCCGGAGCGTACTCCGGAACCACATGGGCCACGAAAGACAGCCGGAATATTCGCTCCCCAGCGATAACGACACTTTGCCGCGTAGTTGGTTAGCAGATCAAAGCCGGCTGAGATGAAATCGATAAACTGAAACTCAGCCACTGCCTTCAAGCCCATCAGCCCGGCTCCACAGGCGGCGCCTACAATCGCCGCCTCGGAGATTGGCGTATCAATCACGCGACCTTTGCCAAATTCACCGAGAAGTCCGTCGGTGACCTTAAACGCGCCGCCATAGACGCCGACATCCTCGCCGATGACAAATACAGTCGGGTCGCGTTCCATCTCTTCCCAGATGCCCTGGCGAATTGCTTCGACAAGCGTCGCCTGGCCGCCTCGTTCAGGACGCGCCGATTTGTGCTCTTTTTTTATTGCCGTTGCCATTTACTCTGCGGGCCTTTGGTCTTAGGTCTTTGGCCTTTGGCCCTTTGATTTGCGCATTAGTCCTGGCTTTCGTATTTTCAAAGACCGAAGACCGAAGCCCAAAGACCATTTCGAGTTCATTCGATTTTCATCCCCCGTTCCTGCGCAATGCCGCGCGCTTTCATGACGACGTCATCATCAACAGGATCTGCGGCGCCCATCCATCCCTCAACTTCTTCAATTGGCCTTCCCAGCGCAATAGCCAACTTCTCATCACTACCTGCGAAACCCGCGTCGCGCAGATGTTTTAGCAATGCTCGGCCTTCGGCTTCGCTCGTTCCTTTGTCATCTACCTGGTTTTTCGAATCCTGCTCGTTATCACCCATGGTTCATTCCCCTCGTTTAGCATTGTCAATCATTCTTATTCTGGTCCGTTGTTCACCGCGTTCATCCGCGGCCACAATCCATGCTAGTTTTTCAAAACTTCCGGACGAAAAGCCGGTGCTACAATATTGTTATCGAAAACTCCATACGCCGCCTGCTTCGGCTCGGGCATGGGAGACGATTCGGCCCAGGTGCAATCCTCTTCGATCTCGCCCGCCACACCCGCCGCAATCTCATCCAGCTTCGCGACATCCGCCACACCGCGTTCGATTAGATATCGTTCGTAACGATCAACCGGATCGTTGTGTTTCTCCCACCACTCAATTTCGCCTGCCGGCACATAGCGCTGATCGTCGTGCTCCGCATGGCCTTTGCGCCGGTAAGTTTTAGCTTCGATCAAGACGGCCCCTCCACCGCGACGCGCGTAGTCCGCCGCGCTCCTGGTGGCTTCATAACAGGCAACGATGTCATTACCATCAACAATCGAAGCGGGAATATTATAACCGGCGGCCTTCTCAGCCAGGTCTCTTACGGCGGTTTGCAGATTCGTCGGCGTCGAATAGGCGTAATGGTTGTATTCCGCGATGACGATCAGCGGCAGCTTCTGGACGGCCGCGAAGTTTAGTCCTTCGTGAAACGCGCCGGTACTCATGCCGCCGTCACCGATATAAGCAATCGCGACAATGGGTTTCTTCTGGATGCGCCCGGCCAGCAGCACACCGGTCATCACCGGAATCATGTCGCCGAGATGCGAGATGGGACCGATGAAACCCTTCTCCATGTCGCCAAAGTGAATATTGAGATCGCGCCCGCCTGACGGCCCCCACGCCTTCGCCATATATTGCGCAAAGATATCGCGCGGGCGAATCCCTTTCACCAACACTGCGCCGAGATCACGAATCAATGGGGTGACAAAATCCTGAGGCTGCAGAGCGTAGGCGCTGCCGACGGCG
The DNA here is from genome assembly GCA_036395055.1 of Pyrinomonadaceae bacterium. GTDB lineage: Bacteria > Acidobacteriota > Blastocatellia > Pyrinomonadales > Pyrinomonadaceae > PSRF01. Next base: position 4,584 of record DASWDX010000270.1, read on the forward strand.
GTTGCCTCCTGGCCCAGTGAACGGAAAACACCGCCGACAACTTTCGTTTGGCGGTATAGATTTACCAACCGCTCTTCGACCAGCCGAGTCAGCTTCAGGTACCGATACAGCTCCAGCATTTGTTCAGGCTTGAGGGTTGTCTCGTTCGTGCAGGTGAGCGGTTTATCTCCGCTGGGCTTGCGCGGCGCATACTTCGTGCTTACGCGCATCTGAAAACGCGGCCGGCTCGGATTGCGCCGGCGTTTCGCGTTTCTATCGGGACGCTGCTTCGATTCGCTCGTCACTGATTTATTTGGTTGATCCATCTCGAGAAGCTGCGCTGAAAGCGCTGGTAACTTGAGCCGGGGTTACACCTGAGAAAAGTGAAGCAACTTGTTCGCTGTATAACCTCTGCGCACTAGACTCGGGTTGAACATATCTAACTCCGGAGTGCCATTCCGGCCTAATTATTAGACGCCTTCGGCGTTATCCCGACCGTTTCAAATATGCACCGCCAACCCGTGCACGCCTTCCGCCGCTTCCATCACGGTTTCGGAAACTGTCGGATGTGCATGCATTGTTCGTCCAAGTTCTTCGGCCGTAGCTTCAAGCTGCATCGCTACGCAGGCTTCGGCAATTAACTCTGTCGCATGCGGACCAATGATGTGCACGCCGAGTATTTCGTCATACTTGCCTTCGCCGACGATCTTCACAAAGCCTTCTTCTTCGCCAAGAATTCTCGCCTTGCCCGATGCAGACATGGGAAACTTCCCAATCTTCACATCGTAGCCCTCTTCGCGCGCCTTCGCTTCCGTCAGTCCAACGGATGCAACTTCCGGATCGCAATAGGTGCAGTTTGGCACTAAGCGAAGATTGATAGGGCGCACGTCTTTTTGTCCAGCCAGGTGCTCCACTGCCACGATGCCTTCCTTCGAAGCAAGGTGTGCGAGTAACGGCGTCGGCACTACATCGCCGATGGCGTAGACACCCTTTTCGGCCGTCTGCTGAAATTCGTCAACCTGGACAAATCCCTTTTCAATTTTGATCTTGGTGCCTTCAAGTCCCAAACCTTCGGTGAAAGGCATGCGGCCCACTGCAACCAGTAACATCTCAGCTTCAAGACTTACTGCTTCGCCTTTCGAAGTCTTGCCGGTCACGCGAACGCCCGTTTCAGTTTTCTCCAATTTTTCCAGCTTCGTATCGACTTGCGACTTAATGCCGCGTTTGCGAAAACTCTTTTCGAGTTCTTTCGAAACTTCTTCGTCTTCCAGCGGCACCAGCCTAGGCAACAACTCGACGATAGTGGTCTCGGCGCCGAAGCGCGAATACACGGAAGCAAACTCGACACCGACCGCGCCCGCGCCCATCACAATCAGCGACTTCGGAACATCTTTAAGTTCAAGAATATGATCGCTGTTTACGATGTGCACGCCGTCGGTTTCAAAACCCGGTATGGGGCGAACGACGGAGCCGGTAGCGATGATGATGTTTTTAGTTTCGATCGTTTGCTTTTTGCCATCTGCGCCGGTGACTTCGACCTTTCCCGGGAGCGCGAGTTTTCCTGTGCCTTTGAATAACGTCACCTTGTTTTTCTTCATCAGGTATTCGATGCCCTTGGTATTCTTAAGCACAACTTTGTCTTTACGTTTTTGCACGTCGGCG
>DASWDX010000271.1:0-6228 GCA_036395055.1 Pyrinomonadaceae bacterium
TGCTCTTGATAAAGCTGGTGATGCACTGACGCATCATAGATTTGATCAGGCGATCGCGAGTTGAAGATTTTCCCCGCAACATAGAAGGCGCCAAAGTCAGCGCCGAGATAGGGTCCGAAGATGGTGCGACCTCTGACGCTGGTAGCAAACGACACAACCAATACGATCAGATAAACCGCCAGCACCAGGAGAGAAATGAACTGAATGTAAGGACGATTTAAGCGGCGTTCAATCAGACTTTGAGCCCAAGCTATGACCTTGTCCAAAATATTACTTTCCCCTCTGCATTTCAGATCTTTACTATTCGGACAAACAATAGATCGCCGATCGATATTACGAGGCAGGCACGATTGAGGTTGTTCGCTTACGCTATGGAATCGTTCTTTCGGTTCCGCTTAGCAAACTTATGAAACGCGGATCGGATCGCAACGCTTCCAGGCGAGGGTCGACACGAACGAAGGTGAATCCTACGGCATGTTCGCGTTCAGCCTGTGTGAGCCAGCGAAACGCGTTGTCGGGTTCGCCAATCAAAGAATAGATGATCGCGATCTCATAAGCCGAGACCCATTGCTCAGCTCGTTGTGCCAGAATCTCCTGCAGGATGGCGCGAGCTTCTTCGTGTCGCCCGACAGATGCCAGCACATGAGCACGTTTAGCATGCGTGGTCGGTGTATCACCCGCAAAAACACGTTCCTGTTCGAAGGCTGCCACCGCTTCGTTGTGCATTCCTTTTTTCTCATAGGCCCAACGCAGAACGGTATGAGCAGAAACAGCTCCGGAATCGAGCTCAAGTGCCCTGCGACACTGCTCGATGGTGTCGTCATATCTACCGGCCAAAAAGAGGACGTTGGCGACGGCGGTGGCCAGCACAGGAGACTGCGGCGAAATCTGACGGGCGCGCTCGATTTCAGCGAAGGCTTCTTCGTGCCGGCCCATTGCCGACAGGCTGAATGCGTACCAGCGATGCGCCACTTGAATACCCGGCTTGAGCATAATTGCCTTTCGTAGCTCGCGTTCGGCCGCCTCCCAATCGCGGTCGTAGTGAAGTTTTACGAAACCCAACGAGGCGTGTGCCTCCGCCAATTCGGGATCAGCCGCGACCGCCCGCATCGCAGACTGCTTTGCGCGTTGCCAGGCTTCCGCAGGTGGCGGCTCGACATACCAGTTAAGCAGCGAGTAACAATCGGCTAATTCGGCATGAGCCAGGGCAAACTCAGGATCGAGTTCCACAGCGCGTGTCAGTCGTTCGATCGCCTGCCGCATGCCTTCTGCGGTGCGCCGGGTGGCGTAGTAGCGACCGGCCGTGTAAAGCTGGCGCGCTTCCTCACTGCCGCCGGGTTGTGTGTCCGGCGCGGGACTGGGAACCGGCGAAGTTACTGAAGTACTTTCCGGCACAGATGAAGAAAGCCGGCTCTTGCGTTCCTGCTGAGGCACTGCCAACGCGGCTGCCTGCGCAGGAATTCGAACCTCGGCCGGGTTCCTGGTTTTAGTTAACATCTCAGCAAATGCAGGCTCCGCTCGCAGCGAATCCAACTGCGGTTCAACTCCCAGCCATACGAGCCAGCCTTCATTGATAGTAGAAGCCTCAACGAGTAGTTCGAGCGCTTGCTTTGGTTCGCCGAGATGAAGGTGAATCAGAGCGAGGTGATAGGGTGAAACGTAACCCCTTTTCGACATCTCGCGCAGTTTGTCCAACGTCGCTCGTGCCTCGCTGAATCGCCTGGCGGCTGCGTATGCAGCACCGACTACGGCGACAAAGAATTGACCGCCATTCGATAAGGCCAGAGCTTTCTCTGCCGCCTCGACTGCGAGGTCGACCTTTCCGACATATCTTAAAGTCCATGAGTAGGTGGCCAACCCGTAAGCAAGATCAGACGATGTGTCGAGCATGTTTTGGAATGTAGTAATCGCTTCATCAAAACGTCGCGCTTGATAGTAAGTCCAACCCAAACTCTGCATGATGCTTGGCGACAGGGGGTCGAGTTCTCGCGCGCGCAACATCTCTCTGATGGCCTCGTCAAAATGCCCGGTCATCGTAAGATGAAATCCGTACCAGTTATGGCCCGTGGCATAATTCGGATTCAGATTAATCGCCAGTCGGTGCTGTCCTTCCGCAGCGGCCCAATCAAAGTCGTGGCACACGGTGGCGAAACCCAGCGCGCTATATGCTTCAGCTGAAGTTGAATCGAGTTCAATTGCTTTGGTCGCGGCTTTTTTGGCCGCCGCGGAACATTCAGCAAACGGCTTAACGCCAAAGACACCCAGCCAGTTGTAGTAGTCAGCTATGCCCGTGTAGGCAAGCGCATATTGAGGATCGAGCTCGATGGCATGGTGGTAACACTCCAGCGCCCTGGCCAATCCGGATTCCGTGTAACTGTTCCAGTAATAACGTCCTCGCAGATACGATTCAAATGCTTCAACGCTATCCGTGCCGCGTTTCGACAGTTGGCGTTGTTCATCCCGAGTCAATTGTGGCAGCAAAGCGTTTGCTACCTGCTCTGAAATCGAGTCTTCGATCTGCAGCACATCAGTCGAATCTTCGTCAAATTGTTCGGACCAGTGCGTTACACCCTGCCTCACACTCATGAGTTGAGCCGTAACACGTAAGCGATCACCGATCCGATTCAGACTGCCATTCACAATGTAATTAACGCTTAGATCACGACCGGCGAGCAGTGGGTCGATGCCCGCGCCCTGGTAACGCAGCACGCTGCTGGTCGGGCGCACAATCAAACGTTGCACGCTGCTCAAGCGCGTCGTTAGTGCATCTGACAGTCCAATGCCGAGGTATTCATCTGCTGTGTTCTCTACAGGCGAACTAAGAATCGTGAATGGGAGCACTGCAATTGACTCCAGACCATTCAGCGAGCGCGCAGGCAGGGTCGGCAAAGCGCCGAGGCGGTGGTTCAGTTTTCGCAACAGGTCGTTAAAACGCGGATGGCCGTGTAGGGGATCCAGTTCCGGATCGACGCCCAGCCAAAGCACTTTGGCATCTTTGGTCTCTACTGCCTGCTCTAACAGGTCCAGCGCCTCTTCCACACGACCCATCCCGCAATGGACCAGCGCGAGATGATAAGGCGAGACGTGGCGGCGCACGGCAATCGCAGCCATCTCTCGCAGCGCCGCTTCGGCGGCTTCAATGTTCCCGGCCTCCGCGTTGGCCGCTCCGAGACGGCCCAGGGTGTGCGAAGCTTTACCCAACAACTCGACGCATTTTTGCGCCGCGGCAATCGCCTCGCCGTGACGGCCCATCCGGCTCAGCAGAAAACTCGAACCGTAAAGCATCATCAGATTTTGTGGCTCAGCCTTCAGCGTCTCCTGACACGCGGCCCAGGCCTCGTCAAAGCGTCGCGCGTGATACGAACACCACACCGCAGTGAAGCGCGAGATGATGGCCAGGGGATCGAGATCTCGCGCGAGCTGCGCCTCGCGCACTGATTCAGCAAAACGACCCTCCATCGCCAACTGCAGGGCGTAGTAGATCCGGGCGGCTGAATAATTTGGATTGAGGTCGATAGCGTGGAGGAGCTGGCGCTCCGCGTTGGCCCAGGCAAAATCTCGACAAAGTATCGCCTGACCGATTGCGGCATAACCTTCGGCCAGCGTCGGATCGAGTGCCACGGCCGTCGCTGCGGCCTCGTAGGCAGCAGCCGAGCACTCCGCAAAAGGCAACACCGTAAAGCTGCCCAACCAATTGTAGTAAGCCGCGATGCCGGCATAGGCAAGCGCGTAATTTGGGTCAAGTGCGATCGCCTGGTGATAACAGACGATGGCTCGCGCAAACCCATCTTCAGTAAACGTGTTCCAATAGAAACGGCCGCGCAGATAGGCCTCGTGCGCCTGCGGATCGTCGGTGCCGCGTTTCGCCAGCCTGACACGCTCGTCACCGGTCAGGTGAGGCATAATGGCTTCAGCAACACTCGCAGAGATTGCATCCTCCAGGCTCAGGACGTCGGTAAACTTTTCATCAAATTGTCCGGCCCACATTGCCGTCCCGTCCCGTATGCTGAGCAACTGAATAGTTACCCGGATCCGATCCTGTGCGCGCCTGACTCTACCGTCGAGCACGAAAGCCACTCCCAGTTCACGGCCAGCCAGCAGTGGATCTGAATCCCTGCCGTAGCGCAAAACACTGCTGGTGGGCCGCACGGCAAAACGTCGAACGGCGCTCAATCTCGTGATCAATGCATCCGCAAGCCCGGTCCCCAGATAGTCAGGTCCAGAGTCAGCGCCATGCTGAAGATCCAGTAACTTCAGCGGCAGAACGGCCAGGGAATTCTCAGTCGTGATCGGTTGCGACTTGTGGGCTAGGCCACCAAAAGGTGAATCCGGCGAGACCGAAATCGGCGAGCCCTCAAGATAACGCGTGATGTCCTCACGAAACTCCTCGGCAGATTGGTAACGCCATTCAGGCTCCTTCCGGAGTGCCCTCATTACAATGCTGTCGAGAGCTCCGGAGAGATCGCGGCGTAGCGACTCAAGCGTCGCGCTTCTGGTGGTATACACCTGTTTTAGCGTGGTTGCCTCGTCGTCCTTTGAAACAAACTTGGGCAAAAGATCTTCGGGACGAGTGATGATGAAACTCGGCGGCGCGGGCGCCTCTTCGCAAATTACACGCGCCATCTCATGTGGCGCGCGATTCGTCAAACGATACGGCCGATGACCGGTCAGCAATTCGTATAGCAAAACGCCGAGCGAATACACATCGGTGGTTGGCGAAGTCGGCGCGCCCTGCACTTGTTCCGGCGAAGCGTACTCGGGTGTCATGAGCCGCATCGCGGTGGCAGTCGGATCGTGAGTGATATCCCCCACGAGCCCAGGATCGAGCAGCTTCGCTATGCCAAAATCGAGGAGCTTGGGTACGCCTTCGGACGTTACCAGTACGTTCGATGGTTTGATGTCACGATGGACCACCTGCTTCTGATGCGCGTAATGGAGGGCGTCGCAAATCGCCGTGAAAAGTTTCAGCCGCTCCGCGATAGTCAGTTGATGCTCATCGCAGTAGTTATATAAAGGCTGCCCTTCGATATGTTCCATGACGAAGTACGGCAGGCCGTCATCAGTGGTGCCACCGTCTAAAAGACGGGCGATGTGTGGATGATCGAGTGCCGCCAGGATTTGGCGCTCAGTGCGGAAACGGCGGAGGATAAAGTCGGTATCCATGCCGCGCTTGACGAGCTTGATCGCTACGCGCTTGTTGAACTCCTTATCGACTCGTATTGCGTCATAAACAGCGCCCATGCCGCCGCGGCCAATTTCGCGTTCGATTCGATAGGCGCCCAGACGACGGCCGATCATCGGATCGCCAACGTCGTCCTCTGCCTCAGCGAATGCCTGTAGCGAGCTTAAGACGCCCAGTTCAGTCTCACCGTACGGCGGCTCTTCGAGAAGGTTGCCGGCACTCTCATGTTGCGATAACAGGGTTTCGACATCGCTTTTTAAGGAAAGATCGCCGCAGCACGCCTCAGCCAGGTATTGCCCGCGCTCCTTAGGCACGAGGTCCAGCGCCGCCTGGAAAATCGCTTCAACTTGTCGCCAGCGCTCGGGGGTCATAAAAACCGATGACCTAAATTATGTGGATTTGTTTATTTTAGTAAGGAAAAAAATCCTGCGGACTACCGACCCCGGGGCAGTAACCCGACCCTCAGGGAGGGCTCCGTCCTTGCTCTCGTCTTACTTCTTTTGCATTTCACCGTAAAGCCAGGCCTTGGCCAGACGCCAATGCCGTTTGATTGTCGTCGGAGTGACGCCCAGCACGTCTGCTGTTTCTTCGATTGAAAGGCCGCCGAAATATCTCAGTTCCACCATTCGTGCTTTTTGCTCGTCGAGGATCGCCAAAGTTTTGAGCGCATCGTCGAGCGCAATTAGTTCTGCGCTACGTTCGACGGCGCGATCTATATTTTCATCGAGGGAGAGCTTCTGAAAATCCTGACCGCGCTTTTCCGCATTGTGCTTACGTGCGTGATCCACTAACAAACGGCGCATTATCTGCGCGGCAACGCCGAAAAAATGTGCCCGATTCTGCCAGTTGACGCGCGTTTGATCTACCAGCCGTAAGTAAGCCTCGTGAACCAGAGCGGTCGGCTGCAAGGTATGATCCGGACGTTCGCGACGCAGATAATTCGCTGCAAGTTTTCGCAGTTCATCGTAGATTACGGGTAATAAAAGATCAACCGCATCTCTATCACCGTTTGATAGCTCGATAAGTAGCTTGGTGACGTTGTCGGC
>DASWDX010000272.1:0-13067 GCA_036395055.1 Pyrinomonadaceae bacterium
TGTTCGGCGGCGGGAACGCAGATATCTTGTCGATGATTCCGTTCCTGATACTCATGCTCTTGTTATACTTGGTCGGGCGCGAAGTCCTGCTGACGAGTAAACCGGCTGTCGTTAAGCGGCGATGAAACGATAAGACCGTTAGCATCGACTATGGTTAACTGAACCTTTTCAGGACCTCCGAGGCGCGCTGCTAAGTAAGGGGCGCGCCTCGCGTTTAATCATTTCAAAAGGATCGGTATTTATGCGAGCTTCAGCTTTACGTTCAAAGGTTTTCACGAAGGTGTTTCTAACCGGCTTGCTCGTTTGTTTGAGCGTGCCGGTCAATTCGCAACAGCCACCGCCACGTTCACCGTCGGATACAGTGCGTGAATTCTACAAAGCAATGCGCGAGAAAAGATTTCGCGACGCATTCGATATGTCGATCTATAGACCTGCGATTGAACCTTTGAAGCCGCAGGAGTTTGAAGAACTACGCCCAGACTTTGAAAAGATGGCAGCGGTGATTCCGGAACAGGTGAACCTGGGTGGCGAGCAGGTGAGCGGCGACATCGCGACGGTGTTTGTGAAAGTGAAAGAGGGCGATGCTCCCGAACAAGCCGAGCCGGTTATGCTGATTCTCGTCGACGGCATCTGGATTATTGGAGACAAAGAGAATCAGGCGGTTGTTAAGAAAGCCGGCAAGCAGTTTTTCTTTAATGCCCGTATCGATACTCACCACGACGAGGTGCAAGCCATGTTGACGCGAATCTCCCTGGCGCAGCTTCTCTACAGTCAACAACACAAGGGCTCGTTTGCGGATTTGGCTACCTTGATTTCGCTGGGCCTACTACCAAAAGATCTCGAAGGCACGGAATCAACTGGCTACCGCTTCCACGTTAACGCGCTTTTGGGCGGTAAATCATGGAATGCTGGTGCCGAGCCGGCGCAATATGGCCGCACCGGTCGCCTCTCTTTTTTCCTCGACGCCACCGGGGTAAGAAGCAGCGATACGGGCGGCAAGCCTCTGAACTAGCTGGGCCGATGCCAACTAGCCATTTCAGCGGCCAAGTGGCGAAATTGATTGGCCTCCCAACTTTCTATTGCGCCCCAGCCTCAGGGTCACTAAAATGAACTTGCGTTCCCGACTAGCCTCATCGTTCTGCCCCTCCTCTATCAGCTAAAGACACTATGGCTGGCTCGTAGTGTCAGAAATGAAAACGGACGCTTTGGGAGGGCTCGGAAGCTCATAGCGCGGTAAGAACTGATGGCGGAAATCGCTCGAAAATTAGTGTCACGTTTGCGGCAGTATTTCGGCAACCGCCGCCGTGAGAAGCGACAGAGGGTGCGCCTGCCGTTTAGCCTTTCACTGCCCTCGCCGGCAAAAGGTCTCAACGGGGCAAGACGAATTAACAGCATGGTTGGCCACACCCTGGATCTAAATGCCACCGGACTCTCGCTCATCACACCGAGGATCACGCTCGGCGAACATCATCTCGTTGGAGAAAATCGAGGCTTGAATGTGAAACTCGAATTGCCGTTGGGACCGGTAGAAATGCAGGTCATTCCGGTTCGTTATGAATGCCTGGAGGACCATGAGTCGGAGACAGGATATTTGATTGGAGTCCAGATACTCGCAATGACTGAGGAAGATCGCGCGAGGTTTGCTGAGTACGTTTCGACTTTACCAGCACGAACCAGATAGTCAGCCGGGCCATCAATCGCAGTGATACTACAAAAAGACCAGCCACCCAAAAACCTTGGGTACGTGAAAGTAAGGTTCCGGAGTGCGGGTCGGTTGCCATGCCAGATACCGCTCGTTTCCTTTTCCTATGCAGCGAAATAGATTGACTCGCCAGTTGTCGCCGCGCTGCGGTCTTGAAATAGCTGCGCTCCAGGGAATACGCATGGCAATGGTTATTTGATCCTTTTCAACAAACGTGGCCACTGTCATCCCTGAGTCAAATTCCCAATCGGTCTCACGACCTTCGGGCGTCAAGCGAATTCGCAAATCAAGCCACTCACCTGTAGGCGCAGCTTCAAACTCGAAATAATGCTCCGGCGCGTTGGGATCGGGAGCAAGGAAAATCTCACATACGTCTCTCTCCCATAACCCGATCGTTTTCTTGTCGAGTTGAGGATTTGCGCTTACCAACAGGGCTTCCTGTTGCCGGCAAACAAAGCGCACAACTAAAGATTGTTCTGACCAGATAATTCGTGCTTCAGCATGGCGGGATATGGGCGCTTCTTCTCCTGACCATTTACGGGTTATGGAAATTGCCTGCGCCCGCATCCACTCTGGATGATAAAGTTCGTTAACGCCGAGGCTAATCTCGGAATGATGGGCCGTGATGATGGGGTTCGGAATCGTCATTAGAAGAGACTCTTCACCCAACCACCGTCAACCTGAAGCGTAACGCCCGTGATGTAAGAAGCACGTTCTGACGCGAGAAATGCTATCGCCGCGGCGATCTCTTCGGGTTTTCCCATTCGGCCCATCGGTCCCTGCGTGGTCCAGGAAGCGATGATTTCGTCTTTAGATTTTGCGAGCGCCAGAGAGCATGCTTCAGCCAGTTCATCCTGTCTCTCGGTCAACGTGTATCCCGGCGCCACGTTATTGATCGTGACGTTGTCACGTGCAACTTCGTTGGAAACGGTCTTGGCCCAGCCCGTGAGGGCGGCACGCATTGTGTTTGAGAATAGCAATCCGTCAATCGGCTGCTTGACGGAAACGGAAGTGATGTTGATGATGCGGCCCCACTTCTGCGCCTGCATGCCCGGCAACACCAGTTTGGCCAGACGAATCGCTGAGAGCGCATTCAGTTCAAAGGCCTGACGGAACACTTCCAACCTGGCGTCGGCGAAACTAGACGCCGGCGGGCCGCCCGCGTTGCTGACAAGGATGTCGATGCGACCCGCACGTTCGCGCGCGATACTGACAAACCGTTTGGTCGCCTCATCGTCGGTAACGTCGGCGCCGACTCCAGCGACGCTGGCGCCGGTTTCATCATGAATCTTTTGCGCCGCTTCGCTGGCGCGCGCTTGATCGCGTGAGCAGAGAAACACACACGCACCTTCTCGAGCTAACTCGCGAGCGGCGGCAAACCCAATCCCTTTGCTGGCGGCAGCGACAAGAGCAACGCGATCTCTTATTCCCAGGTCCATTGTCTACCCCCATCAGCTTGTTTGTTCACGGTTTTGTAGCTCAGTCAAACAAGTCTCAAGTAATTCGTTCGGGTCGTCGCTCTGAAAAACACGAGCGCCAGTATCCTTTGAAAATCTCTTGAGCAGGTAATTCGCCTCGTCAGCTACACCACCGGTGCCTGTCAAACAGCCGATGATTTTCCCTTCGTCGTGAGCGATAGTAAATTCATTCAGCGAACCCATCGCGCCGGCAATAAACAATACGATGTCGCAAGAGCGTACCAGCACAACATTTCGTCCTTTTAAGCCGAAGCCTGTGTAGACGATTACGTCGCAGGCGTCCAAAGGCAGGTTGTATTTTCCCAGGTGTTCCCGGCTATCACTGGCAGGTGAAATTCCCAAATGGAAAATTCCCGCATCACGAGCTGTCTTGCCAACGACATAGACTATTCCCGTTGTGGCTCCGGTCAAAAGCAGCAGCTTATGTTCAGCAATAGCTCGAGCCAGCGCGCTCGCTTTTTCCACGAGCACATCCTTGCCGCTCAATGGCAAAGTAACCCCTCCGGCTGAGCCCATCACTCCGACCGTGATACTCATTTACGCTTCCTAAACCAAAGATCAGAATTTCTTGTAAAGAGAAGATAGGTTCCGATCAACTGCAAGATCGTGATTATGATGCTGAGGGTTCCAAACAAAACATTCTTTCTTACCTCTTGCAGATAGGCTGCGATCGCGAAAGGAGTTCCAAAGACAGCCAGCACCAACAGAAGGATTCGCGCCCAATTTCTTCGCCCCGATATTCTATTAATCAAAAAGAAACCGAGACCGAAAAACGCAATCACTATGAGGGACGCGAAAATCATGGGAACGCCGGATATTCTTTGTGCCAAATGAAATATCGACGTTATCACTCCAATCGCTAAGGACGAGGTAAGAAACTGAACCGCTCTCGAAGCTTCCCAGGGCCGCTCGGCACTCGCGTGTTGTTCACTTACTGGTTCCATTCGTTAATCTTCGGCGAGGGTTCAATTGTCCATCACGACCTCAGGAACAGGTTCCTTCGTTCGCTCGAACCGGTCTTTATCCCACCATCTTTGGGTTGCAAACCAGGCGACACCCGGCAGCACGAAAAACGCGCCAATCCCGATTGCGACCGCCCGAGGCGAAAACCCGAAGCGATCGAGTAATTCACCTGTCGCGTAGTTTGAGACGGCCATTGTAAGTGTAAGTAAAGCCAATTCAGCGGCAAAAACGCGCCCACGAAAATTGTCTTCTACGCCACGCTGTAACAGCACAGTAGAGAAGACCCAAAGGATGCTGCCTCCCGTATGCGCGAGCCCCAGAACTATGAGTGCTACGACGAAACTAGTCGCCATGCCGAAAACTATATAGAACGCCCCGGCAATCAGAAACGCTATTCCGATCGACACCTGCATACGTTGCTTGCCCTCGCCTGAAATCCGGCGAGCAACAATCGGACCGACGGCCGTGCCAATTCCACGTGCGGCAAAAAGAACACCGATGCCGGTAGCTGCGCTCTTACCCACGGGAAATATTCTTTCGCCAAAAACTGCCAGCAACGTGAGGATCCCACCACCCAACCCCCAAGCGGGTTTCACAAGCAGCAGAGCCAGCACGCGCGGTCGTCGTTTTACGTAGCGTGCCCCTTCGATTGTCTCGCTGATACCCAGAGCGCGGCTGATAGTGAGCTTACTCTTCTCGCGAGGCGGACGTTTGGGCAAACGCACGCTTGCAATTAGCGCTGCCGAGAGGAGATAGGTCAAAGCATCAAGGATAAAAGCGACGTCAGTGCCAAACCATCCCGTCACTAGACCGCCGATAGCTGCACCAATCGTCAGCATTGCGGACCAGGTCACGGAGGAGATCGCGTTTGCAGCGACCAATTCGCGATCGGAAACAATCGAGGGGATTACAGCAGTCTTGGCCGGCTCGAAAAAAGTGGAGAGTCCCAGTTGCAGTACGGTCAGCAGGTAGATGATCCATAACTGATCTGCACGGCGGACAAAAAGGAAGCCCAATACCACGACCGCGCGCAGCAGGTCGGAAACAATCATGATCGAGCGACGGCTGAATCGATCCGCAACAACACCGGAAAGGGAACCAAATACAAAACTCGGGACAAAGCGAGCAACCATCAGGAGACCGATAGCGCGGCCTGACCCCGTCAGGTTAAGGATGATCGTGTAGAGAGCGATGGTGTCGAACCAATCGCCCATCTGGCTCACAACCTGACCAAGCCAGACCTGGCGAAAACCACGATTACCCCGAAGCACCTCGATGTAACCAGCTGGTCGCGTTGTCTCTAACGGTGTACCAGAATCTGCCACAGTAGTTGACTCAAGAAAGTGATGGGTAATGAGTGATGCTTCTGCAAAGCAATACTGCCATCACTCGGTCAAGTCCTGACGTAAAGACGAAGGGTGCCCGCACCAGCGAATGTTGTCAACTCAGCGAATAATCACAGCACCGAGTCAATTTGAATTTTACGAGAGGACAAGCAGTAAGCAGCTTGACTGGAAATCTCAGTTTGACGTGTCAAACTGATTTCGGCTCCATTTATTCTGCAGTGCCGTCTGAACACTTTGAGAAAAGTACTCAGCAACGCCGCGTTCCGCGTCAACTAATTCCAACATTTTGGCGCGGCACAACAATTGAAAAAGGAATAGCGCGGCTGAGAAGCCCTTGAGGCTTCACGGGCTCTCCGCACGGAGCCCGAGCCGCTAATTTCTTAAATCGGAGGACGACTCAGTGCCGAATAAAGCACATAACTGCCGCTCGATTTTGACACGACTCTCACCCAGCAAGGCAGGCTCGAAGCTTGCCCGTTTGCCCCTCTCGATGGTCGGAAGCAAAGCTGAATTGCTCCCAGCTTTGCTTCCGGCCGCAATACTGGCGCATCGAACGGTCAGTCGCGCGGGAAAAGGTAGTTGAGGATCTTAAACGCTTGGGAAGTCCCGTGAGTTTGAGGAGCTTGGATGAACCTGCCCGACATGACTAATTACAGTTCGATGACCCGAACACAGTGGAGTGTCAACGCTCCCACAAGGCGCTACCGTTTCTTCATTACCGCTGGCGGCGCCTTTATAGCTGCCTGGGCGATTCACCAGGCATTCTCCTTAGCTTTGCTGACTATAACGATCTTCGCCGGCGCGCAAGTCGTCTATCTTGTCTGGTCTCGACTCAACGCTAAAACACGCGAGACGGCAGAACTTAGCCGCATTCACTTCGCCACTGCAGAGGCGCTGGCAACTGCGATCGACGCAAAGGACCAAACCACGCATTGCCACGTGCGGCGAGTGCAAATCTACGCAGCTGGGCTGGGCGAGGTCCTGGGACTCTCACTGCAGGAGATTGCGGCATTGAAAGCAGGGGCGTTGCTTCACGACATCGGAAAACTTGCAGTGCCCGCGCACATTATCAACAAACCCGGACGCTTGACCCCGGTCGAGTTTGAAAAGATGAAAGTCCATACCACGGTTGGCGCGCAGATTCTTAGTCGCGTTGACTTTCCCTATCCCGTTACTCCAATCGTGCGACATCATCACGAACAATGGGATGGGATGGGCTATCCCGACGGGCTCAAGGGCGAACAGATACCCATCACGGCGCGCATCATTTCCGTTGTTGATTGTTTTGACTCAGTAAGAGAAGATCGTCCATTTCGGCGCGGCATGACCCGCGACGAAGCCATCGCATTTCTATTGCGTGGTTCGGGTAATCATTTTGACCCGAGAGTAGTTGAGTTGTTCATAAAACATCTGCCTCGCTTTGAAGCACAAATAGCGGCTGTTGGCTTACCACAACAACTACCACCAAACGAAATTCACGAATCCTTTGCTTTGACCGCAGTGGATATGGCACAAACCAGGGAACGTGGTTGCTATATGGCTTACGACCAGATCAAGAGCGCGCACCAGGAGGTCTACGCCTTATATGAGATAGCCCGCACCTTTGGATCGTCCCTGGATGTGCGTAACACGGTGGAAGTTTTGGTTGACAAAGTTGGGCACGTAGTTCCGTTCGATACTTGCGTGGTTTACCTCTACGACGAATTGAAGGGCTATGCCACTCCCGCTCACGTCGCTGGAAGAAACGCACAGAGCCTGGCCACGAGATGTGTCGCGCCTGGCGAAGGTGTGACCGGATTTGCTCTGGCTAATCGCAGTCCAATAAACCAGCTCCACCCAAGCCTTGATTTCGCCGGACTCGACATTGAACGTGAATATCGTTCGATGGCCTCACTGCCGCTCTTCAAAGACGAGATGTTGCTCGGTGCATTATCGGTGTACTCCACGGAGTTGGATTACTACACAGACGATCACATGCGTCTGCTGGAAACGGTTACGAGGTTAGCGTCAGACGCTTTATCCAATGCGATGCAGCATGCCCAGGCAGAATCGAATGCGCTTACTGATCCGCTGACCGGCTTACCCAACGCGCGTTACATGGCTTTGCGCTTCGATGAGGAAGCTTCTCGAGCGCGGCGCACTACGCGGCCGTTTCAGGTGGTTATGCTTGATCTGGACGACTTCAAAATCGTCAACGACACGTTTGGCCACAAAGTGGGCGACAAGATGTTGCGCGAGATGGCGCGAATAATTCAGACGCAGCTTCGTGAGTATGACTTTCTGGCACGCTATGCCGGCGATGAGTTTGTCGCTATTGTCCAGGAACTGGTGGGTAATCAGGTTGAAGAATTGCGAGGCCGTATCGAAGCAGCTATTTGCGAATTTTCGCTGCACGTTCGAAGTGGCGGCCGGGCACGCGTGGGAATCAGCATCGGAACCGCGACTTATGGCGTTGAGGGTGAAACCTTAGATCAACTGCTTGTGGCTGCCGATCAGGCTATGTACCGAGCCAAGTCGCGTCACAAACTGGACAAGATCTCCCAGAAGGCCACATCCTCTCCGAAGATCGCCGAGCTTGAAAACGAAAACCTAATGGAACTCGAGAACGATAACCTCGCTTCAGTTTCGATCAACTAAAATTTCGTTCGGTTTGTAGTGGCCGGCCTCTTTGTTCTTCCCGGGCACATTCATTGGTGCCGAGCCCTACAAGTCCAACTCACCATTCCAACATCTTGACATTCCTACCCTCATCGCTTTCAATCGCTGTTAGGAGATGCTCAGGAGCCAGGTAACAGCCTCCAACCGCGCATGCTCCAACGACCTTAAGTCCCCCAGACCAGGCCGTTTTAGGATTGAAAGCATGCCTGCAGCTAGTAATCCCGAACAGAGTGCCGCCGTTCTAGTCGTCGATGACGATTTGAAAGCGCGGGAGCGCCTTCGCAGCGCGTTTGAAAAAGCAGGTTATCGTGCGTCCACCACGGGCGATGCCACGTCAGCGCTGCGATTACTCCAAAAGGAACCTTGCGATCTGATCGTGATTGACCTTGCCTTGTCTGGAGTAGATGGTGTGGCACTCTGCAAAATCCTTCGCGCGCAGCCAGTCACCAGCAAACTGCCTTTGATTGCTCTCTCCGACGACGATGTAGAGAGTCAGGAACTGGAAGCTTTCGCGGCCGGAGCTGACGACTATATCGCCAAGTCTACAGCTCCCGCCGAAATCGTTTCCAGGGCGGGGACTCATTTGCGAGCGGCGCAGCGAGAATGGGCGCTCATCGGCAGCAATCGAGAATTACGATTTTTGGCGGACTTGGGTCGGGGACTGCTGCGAACGCTGGAGCCTGATCAGTTGGTGCGTCGGGTGGCTGGAGCGACCTACGACGGTACTGGCTCCGCGATGTGTGCCGCTTTTGTAAGTTTGGGCGAGAAGAGCGAAGCTGCCTGTGTGTTCGATCGCGAGGGTAGCGCCGAAGATGCAGCGTTGCTCGAAGTTGATCGGTTGAAGGATTGGTTGACCGCAGCCAATTCGTCGAGCCTTGTGCCGCTCCTCATTAGTGACCAGCGCAACTTTTTCCTGCGCGACGAAGCCCACACGGTGGAATACGTGGCGCCTTTGAGTTTTGGAGGCCGCACAAAGGGCGCGTTGATTGTAGGCTTTGACAAGCGCGAAGACTGTGACGACACCGTATGCCGTCTGGTCGATGCGGCTGCACAACAGGCCGCGTTGGCTGCGCACATTTCGAGTCTTTACCAGGCCGCCCGCGACGCGTCAGCCAACCTCACGATTGAAGTGGAACGTCGCACCGCCGAAGTGCAAGCTCAGCGGCGTTTCATCGAGGCAATTATCGACAGCCTGCCGCTCTCGCTCTATGCAATCGATCGTAACTACGAGATAGTTGCCTGGAACCGCAACCGTGAGCTGGGGGAACTGGGCATTCCGCGTGGTTCGGTCTTGAGAAAAAACATCTTCGACGTCCTGACGCGCCAGAACCGCGAGTTGCTTGAGAGCGAGTTCCGGAATGTTTTTGCAAGTGGAGAAATCCAACGCATCGAACACGCGACAGCGGCCGCACACGGCGAAATGAAGCATTGGTTGATAAGTAAGATTCCGATGTGGATCGATCGCAGCGGTGAAGTTTCCCACGTAATCACGATAGGCGAGGATATTTCCGAGCGGATCGAGGCGAATCGGGCTGTCGCTCGCGCTGAAAAATTGGCCGCCATTGGACGGTTAGCGGCAGGAGTAGTTCATGAAATAAACAATCCGCTGGCTACCATCTCTGCGTGTGCTGAAGCGCTCGAATCGCGAGTGAGCGAAGGGGAGTTCAAAGAATCAGCCGCGCTTGATGACTTACGCGAGTATCTCGGTTTGATTCGCAGCGAGGCTTTTCGTTGCAAGATGATCACCAAGGGACTATTGGATTTTAGTAGAACACGAACAACAGAACACGCGCTCGTTAACCTCGCGGACGTCATCTCTTCAGCCGCTCGCCTGCTATCCCATCAGCAGCGGGGCGAGAAGGTAGAACTTCAAATTGATATTTCGGAGAATCTGCCGCCTATTTCCGGTGATGCTGGACAGCTGCAGCAGGCAGTGATCGCACTGGCAACTAACGCAATAGATGCGATGCCTGAAGGCGGCGTGCTCCGCATCGCCGGGCGAAAAAATGGGAGCAGCGTTCTGGTAGAGGTCAGCGATACCGGAGTTGGGATTCCTCAGGAAAACGTTACTAAAATCTTTGAACCCTTTTTCACCACAAAAGAAATCGGTAAAGGGACGGGTCTTGGACTGGCAGTTTGTTATGGTATCTTAACGGAGCATGGCGGCAGCCTGGACGTGCAGTCTACAGTAGGCGTCGGCACGACATTCACGATTTCACTTCCGGCAATAAATAACGATGGAGAACCGCAGGCTTGAGTGAGCAAAAGGCAGCACGAATTCTGATCGCCGAGGACGAAGCAAATCTTCGCATGGTGTTGCAGAAGGAGTTGGAGCGGCTGGGCTATCGCGTGCAGGTTGCCCCCGACGGCGATGCGGCATTGCGCAAGCTCGAGGAAAGCAATGTCGATGTGTTGCTCTGCGATATCAACATGCCGAAGATCGATGGCATGGAAGTTCTCCGGCGCGTTCATGAGCGCCCCAACCCGCCGGAAGTGATCATGTTAACGGGCCAGGCAACGGTGGAAACCGCCGTCGAAGCAATGAAGCTCGGCGCCTACGATTACCTGACCAAGCCTTACAGCATTACTGAACTCGATGTGCGTGTGAAGCAAGCGGCGGAGAAGCGCCGCTTACGCGTGGATAACCTGCGCCTGCGCGAGCAGTTGGCGCGGCAATCTGGTTTGCCCGAAATCGTTTCCGTATCCGACGCGATGAGGGAGGCGGTCAGGCTGGTGGAGCGGGTGGCTCCTTCTGAGGCGTCGGTGTTGATAACTGGCGAGTCCGGCACCGGAAAAGAACTTATTGCCCACGCGATTCATCGTTTGTCGACGCGTGCCGATGGATCTTTTATCGATATTAACTGCGCGGCGTTTCAGGAGTCGTTGCTGGAGTCGGAACTTTTCGGTTATGAGGCGGGCGCGTTTTCAGGCGCGAAGGGACGCAAGCTCGGACTGATCGAGCTCGCGGACGGCGGCACACTGTTCCTCGATGAAGTCACCGAACTGCCGG
This sequence comes from Pyrinomonadaceae bacterium, assembly GCA_036395055.1. GTDB lineage: Bacteria > Acidobacteriota > Blastocatellia > Pyrinomonadales > Pyrinomonadaceae > PSRF01. The sequence continues at coordinate 11,158 of DASWDX010000272.1, forward strand.
CGCAACTTCAGGCAAAACTCTTGCGCGCGATTGAGACGCGAACATTTTTCCGCGTCGGTGGCGTACGCAAGGTTGAAGTGAACGTGCGCATTGTTGCGGCAACGAATCGCAATCTTGAGTCAGTTGTTGCCAACGAATCGTTTCGATCAGATCTCTTATATCGCATCAACGGTTTTCAGATTGATCTCGCGCCATTACGTGAAAGACCAGAAGACATCGAGCCACTGGCACACCACCTGTTAAAACATGTGGGAGGGACGAGTCCACCAGAGCTTGAGCCGCAGGCGCTTGAGGCGTTGCGGGCGTATAGTTGGCCGGGGAATGTGCGCCAGTTGAAGAATTGCCTCGAGCGTGCCGTGATCCTTTCTAACAACGGCCGCGTCACGATCAATGAATTGCCGCCGGAGGTGGTGCGACCGTCCGTCCCCGCGGCTGCGTTTACCACTCCTGCTGCGCAGGCCGGTGTTCCCGCTGACTTCAGTTCAGCTGCAGGCTCGTTTGCGCCCAGTGTGAGTTCCGCGCCTACGTCCCTCCGCGACGTGGAGCGACAACAAATTCTCGTCGCGCTCGAACAAACCGGCTGGCATCGCGGCAAGACCGCCGAGATCCTGGGCATCTCTCCTTCAACTCTCTATCGTCGTCTCCGCGATTACAACCTCGAACGACGCAATGGCTGAATAGCAGAATTAGGGAGGGCTCCGATCTGTTGAACTCTTTCTTATGGTCGGCCTTCCGCCTGCCCGCAAACATAATGAAGCGCCTTCAATTCGCCGGCAGAGTCTTTGGTGGATTGCGTGGTTTGTTGAAGGGTGACGTGGTGCGCCACATCGGCATCGCGTCTGTGTTTGCGACGCGCAAACCGATGATCATGCCAACTTGAGCGAGTGTGTGCGGACCCGTCCAGTTCCAGTCAGGCTTCACTGTATCGCTGGGCGAGTGATAGTCGGTCTCCAGCCATTTCTTCGCGCGCGGAATCCACAGAGACACATCGCCTGCCGGACCGCCGAGCAGCATCAATGCCGGCACGCCTTTCTTTACAAACGCGTAATGATCCGAGCGAACAAACGCCTTCTCCTCCGGCATGGGGTCAGGCGTGACGATGTTTTCGGTCGCAGCGACAACGTCCTCAAAAACGCTGCCCAAATCGGAATGTTCCGCGCCAAACCCGACGACACGTTTCACCGGACCATATATCTCAGTTCCGATGCCGTCGAAATAATATCAGCGGCGACCTTCTCGAGCGGCCAGGTGGGATGCTGCACCCAGTATTCGGAGCCAAACAAACCATACTCTTCACCCGTCACCGAGAGGAAGATAATGGAGCGACGTGGACGCGAAGCTGGCGTTGGAAATGCCTTAACTAAAGCTTCGGCGATGGCCGTGATCGTCGCGGTGCCGAGCGCATTGTCTGCGGCTCCAGGGTAGATGCGTCCATTATCGAGACCGTAAGCATCGTAGTGTGCGGAAAAGACCAACGCCTCTTCCTTTAGCTTTGCATCTGAGCCCTCGAGCACGCCGACCACGTTGTTGCTGGTCGTTTCCCCCTGCTTGAAGCGCAATGCAAGAGTCGCTGTCTTGCCGAGAACAAGCTGTCTTAAGTAACTGCGTACTCTGGGAGTGTCCCAGCGGTGTCCTAACTCCGCTTCACCTTCTTACGATTGATTCTTGCCACGCAAAATTTTGCCTGGTGAACTCAGCCTTTCCATAAGGGTGAATGGCTTTGTCACGACTCCCTGACGGATGAAGGCACCAATAAAATTGCCGGAGCCAAAAGATGTTAGGAAAATTGCGGCGGGGACAAAAGTTGTTGCCAGACTTCTTGTGCCGCCGGGTCATCAGGCGAGTCAATTTTGAGCGGCGTTCTGAATCTATGAGCACTTATTGCTGTTTGAGCTGTTTGCGATCAATCT
>DASWDX010000273.1:0-6569 GCA_036395055.1 Pyrinomonadaceae bacterium
GTATTGGTCAGTGACGGCGAACACTGGCAAACTCAACAGCGTCGCCGCGCTCTTCTTGAAGCTGCGAAAAAGCCCCGCTTCGTTCCTGGCATAGAAACCAAGCGTGTGCACCAGATTCGTGCTGACCAATGTTCCTTCCAGGTCGTAGAATGCTGCCGCTGCCAAGGGTGCCTCCAAAGTTCTCCACTGCCAGACTCTCGTACCAGCTGTTCGGAGTAGTTGTTTAAGTTAGGACTTGCAAATATAACCCAAAGTTCTCCTTTCGGCTACGGCTAAAAATAATTGTACGCCATAGACATACAATTCAATGGTGGAACGCGGAAAACCCCAGCAAAGGACGGGCAGAACCGGATATGTCGAGGGGGAGGAACACGCGTTCCGTGGGAGTCGCCGTGGCTTCAGGATGGAAAGATGGGGCGTGACAAACTGGAAGAAAGGCAAGCGTGGAGAGCGGCCCCCGACTATAAGGATACCAGGCAGTCGCCGCAGCTAGGGCTTCCTGGCCCCAGCTCTCTTTAGCTCGTCAAGCGTCCGCTTATGTTGCTCGAGTTTTTGACCGGCCTCACCGAGTTTTCCCTGTGAGGTGAGGCGCTGATATTCGTCAAATTCCTGAACCGCTTTATTGATGAGTTGCTGCACGGTAGCCGGTGCTGCGCCTTCCGCAGGGGAAGGCGATGCACCAGGTTTCGGCGGACCTTCCACGGGCTTCTCTTTCGGCTGTTCAGTCGTCTCCGACGTCGGCGGTCGTCCCATTTCGCCAAAGAGACTGGTCATGGCCTCATCGAAGTTTTGACCATAACCCAGCCGGTCCTGCGTTGCCAGTACGACGAGTCGCAGCTCAGGCATAGGGCTGCTTTCTGCTTTCAAGTAGATCGGCTCAACAAAAAGAAGTGACTGGCCGATTGGGATAACCAGCAAGTGCCCTCTCAGAACACGAGAACCCTGCTGATTCCAAAGCGTGAAATAAGAAGACAGTTGAGAGTTTTGGTCAATGCGCGCTTCTATCTGTAACGGCCCATCGATGAGTCGCGACTTGGGGAAATTGTAAATGAGAAGCTTTCCGTAATTCTCGCCGTCGCAACGACCGCCCATCCAGCCGATAAGGTTGTTACGGCCAGAGGGAGTGAAGGGCAAGATCAGGACGAACTCATTATGAGTTGTCTCGCCAGGCAACTGCATCAGCACAAAATAGGGATCGATTGGCTGAACCTGTTTCCGGTTTTGCTGATCCAGACCGACCTGCTGTGCCACATTCCAAACGTCCTCACGCTGGAAAAACACCTTGGCGCTTTGAGTATGATAGAGGCCATACACTTCGCCCTGCACTCGAATTAATGTTTCGGGATAGCGGACGTGAGCACGGAGATCAGCCGGCATCTGGCTCGCATCCTGGAACAAGCCTGGAAATGTGGCGCGATAGGTGGCAATTAAGGGATCCTGGTTGTCGAAAACGTAAAAGTGCGTCGTCCCGTTGTAGGCATCTATCACTACTTTCACGCTATTGCGGATGTAGTTTACGTTATTGCCGCCGACGTCGTGATGGCGCGAGTAGGGATAAGTGGCCGACTCGGTAAAGGCGTCCATCATCCAGAAGAGCCTGCCTTCGTTACTAACTACGATGTAGGGGTCGTTATCGTAAATCAGAAAGGGCGCAACTCCATTCACGAGTTCGCGGATGTTTCGATGGATCAGCACGCGACTTTCTGAGTTTACGTCGTCCGAGAAAGGCAGCTTTGACAGGTCGCCCAGTGCCCAGGCCAAAAGCATGCGCCGCGCTCGGCCACCGATGTTTATGCCGCCGCTGCCCTGGTAGCTCGTGTAGGTGTTTGTTTCTCCCTGCGGATAGTCAAACTCCTTTTGACGCGTTTTCACATAGACATCTGTATTTGTTTCCTGGCCAAAATAAATTTCCGGGCGCGTGACTTTCACGTCTTTTGAGCTTGATTGAGCCGGCATGTCAGAAACTATGAAGCGCGGCATACCTTCCGGTGTAAATTCGTTCGCCGTGTTCATGGTGATGCCGTAGCCATGAGTGTAGATCAGCTTTTCATTAATCCAATTTCGAGACGATTCCGGAAGGTTATTGACGTTTATCTCGCGCGCGGCAACCATCATCTGTCGGATGTTCGCATCAGTCTTATAGCGATCAACATCCACGTCCGGGAAGTCGTAGTAGGTTCTGATTGCCTGGATTTGTTTGAGCGTGTCCTGTAGAGCGTGCCAGTCCCAGAGTCGTATGTTCTCGAGCGTTGGCCGATTGGAGTTTAGATCCAATGCCGCAACAGAGTTCTCTGCCTCAAACTCGCGCAACTCCACTTGCTCGAGTCCAAAGGCGCGTCGTGTCCAGGCAATGTTTTGTTCGATGTAGGGCGTTTCGCGTCCCAGCTCATTTGGTTTCACTATGAAGCTGGTAACGTAGGCCGGCACGATGAAAACGCCAACGACATAGACCACGAGCGGAATTGCCAGAGCCACGAGCAACAGCCGGAGGCCGCGTGCCGAAAAGGCATTGATTAAAGAGATTGCAGCGGCAATAAGCAAGGCAATGCTGACCAGGTAGAGCGCCGGTAATAAATACTTAGCCTCTGCAAAGGTGACTCCCGAAAACGTTTGGTGATCTTCCCAGAGGTATGGGAAGCGCGAGAGATAAGTGCGCCAGGCGAGCAATGCCAGGAATACGGCGAGTGATATGGAGACTGCTGAAAAAGGCGCTTTGGCTACATTCTTTCGAGCGGACGTCAAAAGCTTCTGCGGCAGCGCGAGCAAGGAGTAAATAATCGAAGCGCAAAGAACGATAAATGCGAGCACGATTAGCCAGCCACTAATCGAGTCATAAATTGGCAACGAGAAAAGATAGAACGCGAGTGGTTTGTGAAAAACTGGATCTGCCGCAGGAGCCGAAGTCTGGTTGAAATAAAGCGCAAAAGTTTGCCATTCGCTCTTCATCGCCAGGCCGTAAAAGAAACCAAACAAGACTGCAAGGATCCATGCCAGCGGTCGGATAAATCGCGCCGGCGAAAACTGAACCGGCTGGTTGTTTAGAACTATGGTTCTTTTTTCCAGCGTCTGCTCCGCAAACGCCTTTTCCAGTAACCAAAAGGCGGTTCGCAAAAGCAAGACGGTCAGGACGGCGAATACTAAAAACAAACCAACTTTGAGTTTGAAGATGTACCAATAGACCGCGGAAAATCCGAGTGAACTGAACCATGCGGCTGAGAGATAGACTGCGAGACCGCGAGACAAGACGATGAGGAGGAGCACCAGGGCGCCGATTAGCCAGCGCCGCCAGCGGCGTCTGGGCGGCGGGCCAATATCGATAACTTCGTTGTCTCGCAACGGGAAGGATTCACTCACGCGCAGTTAGCATACGCCGAATATCCAGCGCACTCAATGATAGGCCATGCTTCAGCGAGAGAGAATGCGCCAGGGGAGCTGGGTAGTGTCTTAGTTTGAGATCTCCTCTGTGCAACCTTTGTGTTCTCTGTGCCTGCGTGGTGAATAAACGCTCCACAATCACGCACCACAGAGACACAAAGGACACGGAGGTTACACAGAGAAGCGAAATTAAGACACCACCGGGAGCTGCGATTTCTTGTCGTCCAAGCCGTGTGTATAATAACCATGACCTTCGTAATCATTGGCAGTAATAGTTCATTTCAGGCATTTGGTTTTCTTTGAGGTCGCATTCCGTTTCAAAAATTGCCGGCCGGAAACCTAATTGGTGAATACTCAGAAGAAGTTGTTCTATGTTAGCGCCGGAAACAACCTTACAGAATCGCTATCACATTATTCGTTTGCTTGGTCAGGGCGGAATGGGCGCCGTTTATGAAGCCATGGACGAGCGGCTGGATACCACTGTGGCTTTGAAAGAGACCCTATTCGCCGTTGAGCGTTTGAGAAAACAGTTCGAGCGCGAGGCACGATTGCTCGCACGTATGCACCATCCAGCGCTGCCACGAGTGAGCGATCATTTTGCTGAAGGCGAGGGGCAGTTTCTGGTGATGCAGTTCATTCCTGGAGACGACCTTTCACAAATGATGGCGCGCAAGCAGGGAGCCTTTCCGCCCGATCAAGTTTTGACCTGGGGCGATCAATTGCTGGATGCGCTTGATTACTTACATACACAAGATCCGCAGATCATCCATCGCGACATCAAGCCGCAGAATTTGAAACTAACCGGACGAGGTCAAATAATTCTCCTGGATTTTGGGTTGGCGAAAGGTCAAGCAGGCGGGTTGTCACTGGTCACAACCTCAGCGAGCATATTCGGGTACACACCAAACTATGCGCCTCTCGAACAGATTCAGGGATTGGGCACAGATGCGCGTAGCGACATCTACGCGCTGAGCGCCACGTTGTATCACCTGATGACTTCGGTTAAGCCGCCTGATGCTTTGACTAGAGCAGCGGCGCTTGTCAACGGCCAACCTGATCCACTGATGCCAGCAAATGAAATTAACAAGAACATTGGACCAGAAGTGGCGGGCGTGCTCGCGCGCGGGATGAGCCAAAATCGCGATCAACGGTTCCCAACCGCGGCAGCGATGCGCGCTGCTCTAAACGGAACCGGCGAAGTCGCTACATTGGTAGGAAGAACTGAAGCTGCAACGGTGCTTTTCGACTCACCTGCCGCAACGCTTCGGGATGTTCCGCCTGCCGAAGCGAAGACAGCGATCATTGGTGAGACAACCGTTGTGCGTTCACCGGTTGGAACAGCTAAACGGCGCATCACGCCATGGGTTATAGCCATCAGGAATAGTGAGAAGGCTATGGAGAGGCGTGCAAACCCTACGGGCGCTCCGGAACTAACGCCGGGGGTGACCGAACGATATCCGGATGTGAAGAACCTGCCGGCCGTGCCCAACACACCTGAGATACCTGTGCCGGAGGGAACACAGCCGAATAGACGCGCCCTCAGACGGCTGGGAATTCCTACGACGAGGAATTTTCCCGACGGTACGCAGGTCATGACACTTGCCGACGGCACCCGTATAGTGACGTTTCCCGATGGCACTAAACGCGTATTTGGCCCAGGGCAGAAGATTGTACGAAGGAGAGGCCTGCGTTAAGCCGCAGAGTTTGCCGGCTGGATAGTTGTCTCCCACCTGAGTTCTTACGCTTCGCAATCCTGGAAATCACGATCTGGAGAGTCTATGAATTTCAACAAAATACAAAACTCGGTGATCTGCGCGCTCGCCGTCTTACTGCTAAGCACAAGCTTGTCGGTTGTTGCGCGCGAGCATATCGGCGAAGCTCCAAAAAGCTCCGTGATAAGGGTGGCGCCGCCGGCGCCGGTCTTTGACGAAAAGATGCGATTAGCTGAACTCGCGGCCCGGCGCGTGCGAGTTGCAGAGTTGGTTGGGAACAAGGGAATCCTGATTCTGTTCAGCACGGAACCACGCGTTTATGCAAACGATGTCAATTACGAATATCGGCAAGAGAACAATCTCTACTACCTAACCAATCTCAAACAGAAGCGCGCCACTTTGGTAATGATGCCCGGGAATGAAGTGACGCCGGAGATACTCTTTCTGCCCCGGCGCAATCCAGCGGCGGAAACCTGGACCGGCCATATGTATAGCCCGGAAGAAGCGAGTCAGGCTTCCGGCGTCCGGGAGATTTGGGAGGCAAGCGAGTTTGAACCATTTCTGAATGCGCTGCGCAACCGACAGGCCTATCGGCCAAAGCCGGAAAAGATCCTGATGTCTTCACGGTCGGCACCGGCGGCGGATGTCGCTTCGGGTTTTGAGAAATTGTTTGAAACTGCCGGTAAGAACGACGCCTTACTCTACATGTTGCTGCCGAGAACGGCTGATAGTTTGGAATACAGGCAAGAACAACACTTCGCATCAGAATGGGCCAAGTCGCCGTCGGCCTATACGGTCAAGGATGCAACACCTTTCTTTGTTGAGATGCGTCTGCGAAAGTCACTCCTCGAGCTCGCATTGATGCAGCACGCCATCGATATCACGACTGAGGCACATGAGCGGGCCTGGGTAGCGGCCGGAAATGCAAAGTGGGAGTATGAGGTTGACGCGCAGGTAGCCTACACGTTCAAACTTCGTAATGCAGATCATTGGGGCTATCCATCAATTGTTGGTTGTGGGCCCAACGCCACCACGCTCCACTATGAAGAATCGCAAAGCCAGGTGAAGCCTGGTGAGCTGCTGTTGATGGATGTAGGCGCCGAATATGATCACTATTCAGCAGATGTGACCAGGACTTTTCCGGTTGGCGGAAAGTTTTCGCCGCCGCAGGCTGAGATTTACCAGATTGTCTATGACGCTCAAGAGGCTGGCGCGAAAGTCGCTCGGCCGGGGGCGCTAAAGTCTGACGTGCACCGGGCTGCTACTGAAGTCATTAAGGATGGGCTGCTCAAGCTTGGTCTGATCGTAGATCGTAATTCGGATCAGTATCGCCTATGGTTTATGCATGGCACATCTCACTGGTTGGGAATGAATGTTCATGACGTTGGGGAGATGCCTGGCCGGCCGGAACCAAGGCTAGCGCCGGGAATGGTTTTTACAAACGAACCGGGCATTTACGTTCGGCCCGACGCGCTCGATAAT
>DASWDX010000274.1:0-8002 GCA_036395055.1 Pyrinomonadaceae bacterium
AGCGAATGGTGTGCCTTGAAGAACTATGAGAGGTGGGCAAAAAACGTTCGGCAGTGAAAGAACCATGAAAGTCAGACTATCAGTAATGCTGGCCTGGTCCTTTTGGCGGAGCGATGCAGGTACTTCGAAATCAGAAAAGCGAGCCCTGCCTTGTGTGGTCGTTGGAGCGTGGCCTTAGTTTGCGCTGTCTCGGTTCATCATCAAAAACGGAACGTCCGTTAAGTGAGCGCGAGATCCTGTTTTCATGGGCGATTACCGCGTCGAAGTTGGCTCCTGGTTCAAATTGCATTTCAACCGCGCGAACAAAACGTTCCAAGCGGCGAAAGCCATCGAGCTTTTCCCTGTCGCCAACAAGATCGCGACCGCTCCCGCTCCTGACGTCACCTAGCTTGGCTCTGTCGAGGGCAGTGCGGAGGAAATTAAGAGATTCATCGTAAGTCTTGAGAGGTACGGGGAACGGATGACGATCTTTGCCGCCGTGTGCGAATGAAAAGCGCGCCGGATCAGAAAAGCGAATGGGCGCGCCATGTACAACCTCAGCAACTAACGCGAGCGATTGCAGAGTGCGAGGCCCAAGTTTTTCAAGCAGGAGCAGTTCGGCGAAGTTGTGAAGGTCGCGCTCGTAGGCGACCGCGAGTATCGCGCCAAAGCGCTTCAAGTCTACATTTGCTGGACGCACCTCGTGATGCGCAGGCATGAGCAGGTGACGTGCGGCGTTCAGCGTCTTGTCCGGATGTTCGCGAGCGATGTCGAGCATCGCGGTTTGTGCCGGCTTAGAATCAGCATCAACCAGATTCATAATCGTACCCTGGTTCTCGCCGACAATTCCCGTATGCGGTTCGGAAACAAAATCCCTGACTGACGCGGAGTGCCAGTGATACCGGCGAGCCATTCCACTCTGATCATCCAAACCTTGCTGCACGACTGCCCATTCGCCATCCGCCGTCACAATAAAACTATGCAGGTAAATCTGAAAGCCATCGGCGATTGCATTGTTGTCGATGCGCGCCGTAAGCCTGCTGGTCCGTACCAGAGCTTCGCCATCGAAGCCGCGGCGCTCCGCAATCCAACGCAACTCAGCAGGAGTGTTTCGCGAGAATCTGCCGCGGCCGCCACAAATGTATAAACCCAGTTCATGGGCTTGTGGCGCCAGACCGCGTTTTAGCGCGCCCATAACGGACGTGGTGATGCCCGAGGAGTGCCAGTCCATTCCCATCACAGCGCCCAGGGCCTGAAACCAAAATGGATCGCTGAGGCGCGAAAGAAAAGCTGCGGTCCCGTAGTCCTGAATGATCGTTTCAGCGATCGCAGTGCCGAGCAAGCTCATCCGTTCCGCAAGCCATTGCGGCACGCGTCCGCCGTGAAGCGGAAGGTCTGCGATTCCCGAGCGTTTCATGCTTTCATTTTACCCAATTGATTCAGATAAGCTATTACGCGGCTTGGCTTTGTTTCCGCTGAAATAAGTCCAATGTAGTTATCCGGTCTTAAGAGCACGCTAAAAGGTTCGTTAATGCCAAAGGCCTCCGTCACATGCGGGTAAAGAGGGACGACGTGATGATCAAGCAACTGAGTGCAGCTGCTTTCAAGTTCGCTCCACTCTCGTTGGTAATCGCTTTCGCGGTCTGTGAAAGTGAGCAGATGGAATTTTGGCTCACGCAGATTATCGTAGATGCTTTTGCCGTCGACGAGGAAGTAAGGCATTCGATCTCCGGCCCTGACTGCAAATTCCTCATCGCCGTCGTGCTCGCTTAAAGAACTGTTGCGATAATTGATGCCGATTTGAGAAATCACAGGAAAGAATCTCCTTTTGACAACATCAAAGCTCAAAATGAATTTCGCCATCGGTGGAAAAACTGTCCTGCGGATCAGACCCAACAACCAATCCTTGCCCGCAGCCAGATTAAACATCCGGTCGGTTGTTTCCAGCAATCGCCTCGCATTCGGCAGCCGTTCTTCGTTATAGGTATCCAGAATCCGCTCGCCGACGCAGCCTCTGAGGACGAAGGCAAGTTTCCAGGCCAGATTGTAAGCGTCCTGTATGCCCGTGTTCATGCCTTGTCCACCGGCAGGCGTGTGGATGTGTGCGGCATCTCCGGCGAGGAAACATCTACCGGCGGAAAACTTCTCGACGTGGCGCGTGTGAACTTTATAAACCGAAAACCAGTTGACGTGGGAGATATCGAGTTTCAGTTCCGCTTCCTCTTTAATGCGTTGCTCAATCTCTTCGTAGAGTATCTCGCCTTCGTCTTTGTCGTGTCCTTCAGGAAATGCGCCGACGATGCGCCAACGTTTGTCTCCTTTCATCGGGAAGAAAGCCACTACGCCATTTCGTGCCAAACAAACATGAAGTGCATCGTGGCTGTAGGTCCAATCGATCTGCACATCGGCGACGTAGAACAGACGTTCAAAAGTGCTGCCCTCAAAAGAAAGTCCAAGCGCGTGTCTCACTGGACTTTTGGGTCCATCACAGCCGACCAAATACTTGCCTTCGATAATTTGAGAGTCGCCGGCGCCGCTGCGAACGTGTGCCGTAACGCCCGCGTCGTGTTGCGTAAAACTTTCGAGTTCAGTTTGCCAAAGAACCTCGCAGTCGTATCGCTGCACATATTCGTAGAGAAGTCTTTCGTTTTCGCTCTGCTCCAATACAAGCATATAGGGATATGGGCTCAAGCCCTCGCCAATGTGGGACAAATCAACTTCCCCAACAAGCTCTCCCCTTTCGAGCATCCTGACTCTGCCCGTAATGGTTCCCTTCTCTACTGCCTTCGCTGCCAATCCCATTTGTTCGTAAATCTCGAGTGTGCGGGCGTGCACGCCGAGGGCTTTGGAGTAAGGAGTGATGGCTTCGTTCTTATCAAGAATGCAAGCATCAATTCCGTGGCGGATTAGCTGACATGCGAGGGACAGTCCTGTCGGACCAGCACCGATGATGATTACGTCCGTTTGGATTGTTGTCGGCATTGGTTCATCCTGGTTAACGACGCTTGTCAGATACAAGCAGTTCTCCGGAAAGCGCAAGCTTGCCAGCTTAACTTCACATTACTGGATTTCGCGCAGGCCATCCTGGACTTGACTCTCATCGCCGACAAAGAAAGCTTAAGACTTTTTCGCGTAGTACCCCTGACGATAGAGCAACTGCGGCTTGTTTTTTTGGAGGTCGGGTTTGACGACTTCAAGTCTAATACGCCGGTAGGAACCGTCGTGGTTTTTGTTGGTAGGTGAATAAGCAATGAGATATTGAGAACGTAGCTCTTGATCGATTTGCGAAAAAACTGACCGAAGCTCGCTGGCTTGTGATGGGAAGAAAGCGCGGCCACCAGTCCGATCTGAAACTCTACGCAACGCTCCCGAATCAAGCTTGCCCTCCGAAAAACTCGCATCGCGAATTCCAATCGAATAGATCACAACATCTGACCTAACAGCGAAATCGATAACATCCTGCTTCTTAATGGTGCTCCTCGTATCGTCGCCGTCCGATAGCAAAACAATCGCGCGACGTGTGCCTTCGGGAGCCTTGGATAGAAGATCTTCAAGCGTCATCCACATGGCGTCCCAAATGCTCGTGTAACCTCTGGGATCCTCATCATTCGTTACCGGATTACCTTCGCTATCAAGCCTTTCAGGGGGTAATTCAACCTTGACACGTTCGATTCCGGCATGAAGCCTGGAAAGGTTATTTGTGGGTTCCTGTTCGACTTTGGGCACGCCGGTAAAAGACACAACGGCGGCGCGATCCTTATCAGGCCTGAGCACAGAATCAATGAAGGTCCGTGCGGCAATTTTTTCGTCCTCCAGCACTCCCCTTTGCGATTCGCTTGTGTCAACGAGAACAGCCAAAGACAGAGGGCGATCCGTTTCACGTTCAAAAAGACTTATCGGTTGAGCAACGTCATTCTCAAAAATTCGAACATCCTCCGCGCGAAGGGTGGTTATGAAATGACGATCCTTATCGACCGCTGTAAAAAGAGTGTTGACCAGATTGGTTTCCACACGCACTACTTCAGGCTCAGGCTCGGATGGCTGGCCTGGAGGTGTCGCACTTTCGCTCGGCGCCGAAGCAGTTGTGCCAACGATTCTGGTTCGTTGTATTTGAGATTGGGAAGTCAGCGCCTCAGTCGTAGGCGTCGCCGTCACAATGAGCGCAACGAGCGCAATGAGCGCAACGGCAAAAACCAGAGATAAAATCCAGAGGCGAAGTTTGACGGACATACTGATCAGCCGGCTAGCTTTTTGCGGAAGTAACAAATTCTATTAGCCGCTTTTGCGGATCGAAAGTGATCTTGAAAGGATAGAGAACATCTCGCCCTAAAATCACCGGGGCATCATCCTCGACTCCAAAAAGAATGTCGGTAGGTACCCGTTGCAGGACAAGTTCCCCAATTCTTATCGTAGTCGGCGACACTCGACGCGCATCGATCTCTCCACCCGCGACGTCGAGACCTGTTGTCGATGGCCGGCGGCCGCGTCGGTTTCCTACTATCACGGCGTTGCGTGAATTTACCGCCAGACCGAAGTTGGAACCGGTATCAACTAAGGCCAAACGTCCATCTCCCAGGCGCACAAAGGGCCGGAAGCTGTCGCCGAAACGCAGCCATGGAACCACGGCGCCCTCGCCAATGTCCCGCCGGTCTTGCGATCCCTGCGAGAATGAATCAACGGCTTCAATCCGTTGGTTTGGCATATCGATGGAGTAACCATATGGCGAGTAAACGTCGGTTGGATCGAGAATGCCATCAACACCCGGCGCGAGAATGGAAACGATCACTGCGGTTCTGGTTGCGGGCAGAATATTCGTTTGATCACCCAGCGCAAGTTGAGTGATAACTGCCTCCCGATTGGAGGTAGTTCGCGCGCTGGTCAAGCCGCCGATCACTGTAGGTCGCACGCTTCTGGTTATTAATTGTGCCTCACTAACAACGCGCTGCGTTACTACGTTCATGCCCGCTCCGGTGTCCACGGCGAATACGTAGGGACCTCTCCCGTTAATCCAGGTGCTTAACAACAGCCCCCTGGCCTTGTTTATGCGCAAACGCGCAGGGCGCGGCAGCGGTTGCGCTCGCCCAATTTCGCCGTTAGCACGAGCAAGGAAAGGGGCAGTCCCCGCGCTGGGAACTGCCCACCCCATTGCTACCAGAGCGCCTAATGCAATGAAGAGCTTCGCTCTTATGCTCATGCACTCTCCCTTTTTTTCTAATTAGTAACGACGAGTTCGGTTGCGCAATTTATAGGTGTACAAGGCCGAGCCGCCTGCGCCTCCCAGCGCACCGATCGCAGCACCCTTCTTTCCACCAATCAGGCCGCCGATAAGGGCGCCGCCACCAGTACCCATCGCGACGGTCAGTTTGTCACGATGTTTCTGCCAGAAGCTGCGGCCTCTTGGCCGTTGATAATCGTAATAAACACGACGCGGACTAGAGTAGCTACGCGATGCATTCCGGTAGCGCGGCTGATTATTACGAAGGCTGGAAGTGTTAACTCCGGCTGCTCCCGCTTCACAAGAATGGAAGCCATCAGCAAAACCGCTCTTATAGGCGCTTTGTTCAGACGCCGTATTGAACTCGGCCGGGACGAACTGTTCCCTACCAGCTGCATTTTCCTGGTAGCCGGCATACTGAGTATCAGTGCTTCGCACTGTTGACTGAGCGGTCTGCGGCTCAGCCGCTGCTGTTTGATTTCTCGAATGCATTACAAAAGCGCCCACTGAACCACCAATTAAGGCAGCAACCAGGGCTACGGGTAGCAATTTGTTAGTCATAATCATCGCTCTAATTCTCCTTAACTTAACGTTTCGCGCCAGATCTCATCTGGTGATTCAGCAACATCCGTTCCTCGCAGAGCTCATCAGGATTGGCGATAATCAATTCTACGGTCAATTCGGATTTAATTGAGCGACTTGGTGGAATGCAAGAAGTTTACAATCGAAATCCAACATAAATTTCGAGAACAGAATGCGCGACTATTACCCGATATGGAATCATTGAATATTCGATATCGAACCATAATTCGTACAGCCTTACGAACCGCTCCCCGTCACAGCGTCATTAGGCTTGCAACTGCTGTTCGATTGCCATATGAGGAAGGTCACTTCCAGTGAACACCAAAAAATAAAAAGGCCAGGGAAACAATCCCTGGCCTCGCCTGTGAGTTGATGGAAGTCTACGCAGCGCGCTGTAGTGGAACAGTCTTATTTTCGCGCAGTAGCTCGATCGCCTTCTTCATTTGTATATCCTCCACAGAAGGCTTTGGAGTATTGGGCTCGGGAGCTACTACTGGAGGTTTGTCCGTTGGCTGACTCGGCTTTGCAGTGTCATCATCGTTTCCAGTCAGATCCTCGGGATCAATCGCATCGGCGAGTTCAGGCCGTTTCACTTCCAACGAGGGTGTCACACCAGAGTGGCTGCGGTCCTCACCCAAAAAGGGCTTACCGCTTGCTGATGCCCACTTCACCGTCGTGAGTAGTAAGCCATCACCACCGCGAAGGGTGAAAAGCTGTTGTTCGGCGCCGGCGCCAAAACTTTTTTCGCCAACGACCTGACCGCGATTACGCTCGAGCAAGGCAGACGCAACTACTTCAGCGGCACCGGCCGTCCCGGTATCAATTAGAGTCACCACTGGACCCGAGAAAATGGCCGCCTTCGGATCAGCAGTGAATGTTTTTAATGTCTTACCTTCTCGTCCGGCGGTCTGTGCAATCAATCCATCTTTGATGAACAGGTTGGCAACTGCCACTGCTTCATCGATCGAGCCACCAGCCGTACCGCGAATATCAACGACCATTTTCGACGCCCCCTGCTTGATCAACTCTTGCAGACGTGCGCGCGCGTCGGCTGCTTCTCCCTGGGCAAAGCTATTCACACGGAGAACTCCAATCCGGCCTGCTTCCATTCTGGCTTCCGCCGCTGGGGCTCGAAAGTCGCTCCGTTTCACTGCCAGTGTGAGCGGGCGAGCATTGGCGCGAAGAATTCGCAACTTCACTTCGGAACCCGGAGCGCCGTTCAAGAGTTGTTTGGCATCGTAGAGCGAAATGTCACGCGTGGCCTTGCCATCAATGTACTCAATAATATCGCCGGCACGGACGCCGGCTTGATCGGCGGGCGATCCTTTCATTGGTGCGATGACGTAGAGATACGATGCGACCTGGGAAAGTTCAGCACCAATTCCAACCTGATTGGTCTTTGCATTCTGGCCGTAGTCACGAACCTGTTCCGGCGTGAGGTAGGTCGAGTAAGGATCAAGTCCGTATGCCAAACCGCGCAAGGCGCCAGCGCGAACCTTTTCCATGTTCGGCTCATCCACATAATCATTTTGGATATGCTGTAACACACTCTCAAAAATTCTGAGCTGTGCATTTGGATCGTTGGCCGGTTGTTGCGCGCGCGTGGAAATCCAACCCCCGACGACGGTATAAAGCGCCAGCGTTGCTGACGCGAGAATCAGTGCAAACTTCGTACGAAATGACATTATTTACCTCGTGTTGTCAGTTGAAACGAAACCCGAAAACTACTTTCTAACATGCGATTTTCGCAAGCCGGTCGTATCATACAGGCGGTTAATGACGGGTGCAACTTAACTTTACCTCATATTTGCTCAGGCTTTTCGCGTTCTTTCCCTTGAGATGAACTCGCGACGAGCCTACTGCAAATCTTAGTCTATGGAAACAGCCGACCAAAAGAATTCGATTCGCGCCCCTGTTATCGCCCTCGACCTTGGAAGAAAGCGCGTCGGACTCGCAGTCTCAGATGCCCTCTCAATCTCGATTAACCGGCTCGATGCTCTTCCGCGCACCAATTGGAAGCAGCTGCTTCGGGACGTTGAAGATCTAGTACGTCGCTTTGACGCCCAAACAGTGGTAATTGGTTTACCGCTGCGGTTAAATGGTGCCCTTGGAGATTCAGCCGTGCAGGCTCGTCGCATGGCGCTTAAGTTCGCGCAATCGCTGGCAGTTCCAGTTTACTTGCAGGATGAACGTTTAAGTTCGGTTGCGGCCGAGGAAAACCTACGC
>DASWDX010000275.1:0-8592 GCA_036395055.1 Pyrinomonadaceae bacterium
GAGGGCTGGGAGGGCTCACAACATGAACCAGCTCGAGTTTCGATTCGGCTTTCAATAGTTGCTTGACACGCTCCGGGTCATGTATGCCCGGCATTTGGACTAGAATCTGATGTGAAGCCTGAGAGCCATGCCGCTGTACGAGGGGCTCAGCAACACCCACGGCATCCAAACGACTCTCAATGATCCGCTTGGCTTGCTCAGTGGCTTGTTCTGCCAGTCTTGATTGCGCGGCGGGCGGCAAGGTCCAAACTATAGTGTTGCCGCTACTTGAAGAAGTCCAATCGGACAAATCTATCTTCTTCTTTACCGCTTCTTCTGTCTCTGCAAGTCTCGACGCGTCGTTGGCCTCAAGGATTATTCTATAGTCTCCCCCAGTGGGTTCTGGCTTCACTTCTTTCACTGGCAGTCCGGCGTCTTTCGCTGACTTTTCGATCGCGCTGGCGTCGGTCAGGGTGAGGTTCTTCAGCACCTCTTCAGTTTTGACGCGCATCACCAGATGGCTACCGCCTTTGAGATCGAGGCCCAGATGAATATTCGATGCCAGGGTACCCTTGATGCCGGACCAGCTGAAGTCGTGGAGAGCAGGACGACGACGAGGGCCAATCACTATGTAGATACCGGCCAGTGTAACAAGAGCAATTATGATTGTACGCTGAAGGAGGTTCTTCTTTTTCATCGCAAGGAAATCTTTACTTTATTCCAGAACGAGCCGTTACTTCTTCTCTTCCTCTTGAATACCGGCAACGGCAGATCGTGCAATTTCGAGAATGGACTTGTCGGCACTTCTAATAAGGAAACTTGTATCGCGCACGGTAGTGATGGTGCCGATTATTCCACCTGTAGTGACGACGCGGTCGCCGGCCTTCAATTGCGAAATCGTCTCTTGTAATTCTCGCTGTCGTTTTTGTTGCGGCCGGATCAAAAGTATGTAAAAGACGCCTATGATCAGGAGCATCGGGAGCAATCCCCCAAGAGCCCCAAGGCCGCCTTGAAATATCATTAGTAAAATTATCATCGCAATAGTTTAGTTGCCTTTGAGCAGTCTTTAGTCGCCAGTTAACCTTCCGCGACGACCGTCACACCTCAGCTATTGCTGAGCGCTTTGTCTTGTTCGAATGAGTTCAACCCCTCAGCAAACTCTCGTCGAAATTTGGTGAAATGGCCAGACCGGATAGATTGCCTCACGCGTCGCATAGTGTCAAGGAAGAAGGCCAAATTGTGGTGCGTAAGCAAAACGCTCGCAAGCAGTTCGCCTGACAGGTAAAGATGACGAAGATAGGCACGAGAGTGTCGCCTGCAGACGGAGCAATCACAGGACTCATCCAGGGGCCTCGTGTCCACCGCCCATTGCGCGTTTTTCACATTCATCTTTCCGCGTGACGTGAACGCCTGACCCGTTCTTCCGTTTCTGGTAGGCAGTACACAGTCAAACATGTCAATGCCTCGCGATACCGCTTCGACTAAATCCTCGGGCGTGCCGACACCCATTAAATACCGTGGCTGCGCGGGCGGCAGCTGCGGTGCGATATCCGTAACTACCCGCCACATGACGCTCTTCTCTTCTCCCACGCTCAAGCCGCCGATGGCGTAACCGTCAAAATCTGTCTCCGTTGTGCGGCTCAGGCTTTCGCGCCTCAGGTCGGGATGCGCTCCGCCCTGGATGATGCCAAACAGAGCTTGCGCCCCGTTAATCGTCTCAGTCGGTTCTGTCGTTCCGGTATCGGAAGCTTGCAATTGCAAACGGTCAAACTCAGCGCGCGAGCGCCTGGCCCAGCGGGCGGTTAGCTCCATGCTCTGTCTCGAGACATCAGGCGGCACATCACCGGCCGCACATTCATCAAATGCCATTACGATCTCTGAACCCAGGGCCGCCTGCACTTGCATCGAAATTTCAGGTGACAAGAACTGGAGACTACCGTCAACATGCGACCGAAACTCAGTGCCCTCCTCAGTGATTTTTCGTAGCGCGCCCAAACTCCAAACCTGAAAACCACCAGAGTCGGTGAGTAGCGCTCGTTGCCAACCGGTGAATCGATGTAGCCCGCCACACTTTCGAATTACTTCGATGCCGGGACGCAACCAGAGATGATATGTATTACCCAGGATGATGCGCGCGTCGAGTTCTTCCTCCAGCGCTTCGAAGCGCACGCCTTTGACGGTACCGGCCGTACCGACAGGCATGAAGACCGGCGTCTCGATAATGCCGCGGCGCGTTGTCAGGATTCCCGCGCGTGCTTCACCGTCGCGGGCTACCACTTCGAAAGTGATCGGAGGCTTGTTAGTCATTATCAAATCTTGCTCTGGGGATCTCTAAGATCTGAAATTTGAAAAACGGTCTTGGGACTTTGGTCTTTGGTCTTTGTCAAAGACCCAAGACCAAAAACCAAAGACCAGATTGTTATTTATTCCTGCGCTTCTTATGCTTCTCGATGATTCTCAGCGGAGTCGCAAAGAAATCGAATTCTTCGCGCAAACGATTTTGGAGATAGCGCACGTAAGAAAAATGCAGGCCTGACTTTCCGCCGGAGGTGAATAGTACAAACGTCGGCGGCCGCATACCCACTTGCGTCATGTATTGCACATGAAGCCTCGAAAGCCCGCCCTTAACCGGCGCCGGCGCGCTGCCGCCGCGTGGTTGTGAAACTGCCGCTTCGAAAAAAGCATTGAGTTGCGACGTGGGAATGCGCCGGTTGCGCGCTTCGTTGGCCCGTATCGCAAGCGGCAGCAGATTCTCCACGCGTTGCCCCTTCAACGCCGAGATCATCACCACCGGCGCCCATTCAAGGAATTTCATTTTCTCGCGAACCTTCCGCTCAAACTGCATTGCCGTACTGGTCTCTTTGTTCTTCACCGCATCCCACTTATTGCACGCGATAATAATCGAGCATCCGGCGTCGTGCGCGTAGCCCGCGATGTGTGCGTCAAGCGCCGTAGGTCCTTCTTCGGCATCGATAATGACGATTGCCACGTCGGCGCGTGCCAGGCTCTTCATGGCCATCACAACCGACAGCTTCTCTGCCATCTCGCCTGTTTTGCCCTTGCGACGAATTCCGGCAGTATCGATGAGGCGAAACTTTTGTTCGGGAGTGGTGAGCAGTGTATCGATGGCATCGCGCGTTGTCCCGGCGACTGGAGAAACGATTACGCGCTCTTCCCCAATTAGCCGATTTAGTAAAGACGACTTGCCCACATTCGGCCGGCCGATGATCGCTAACCGCAACTCGCGTTGTTCTTTAGAACCATCTGAAATCTCAGATGTGAAATTTGAGATCTCAGTAATTCCAGATCGCAAATCAGAGACCTCAAACTTCAAATCCTTTACCAGGGCATCAAGCAACTCGCCCAGTCCAATTCCCTGTTCCGCGGAAACCGGAAAGACCTCTTCAAACCCAAACTTGTAAAACTCACCAGCCTCTGCCTCAACTCGGGCCGCTTCAGACTTGTTCGCTGCCACCAAGACGCGTTTGCCAGTCGCGCGCAACAGTTTCGCCAATTCTTCATCGAGCGGCGTCAGGCCAAGACGCGCATCAACTACCCAGACTATTGCCTGCGCATCATCAATAGCGAAGCCTGCTTGTTTGAAAATATTCGCAGGGATGATCGCATCGTCATCGGGAATGATTCCGCCCGTATCGACGATCGCAAAGCGCGAGCCCGCCCATTCGACTTCGCCGTAAATGCGATCGCGTGTAATACCCGGCTCATCGCCGACAATCGAGCGCCGCTGGCCGATCAGCCGGTTGAAAAGCGTGGACTTGCCGACGTTGGGTTGACCAACAACCGCCACCAAAGGCAAGGCCGCGTTCGTGGTGTTCACTGCTTGTCTAATTTCCGTTGTAGTTTCGACAGTCATTTAATATAAGTGCAATTATTTCAGTTTGTGATCAGGTCAGTATCGCCTGCGGTAGTGGGCAGGTCGTTCGCTGATCGGACGATTAATTTCCCGCTGGAAGCTGGTAGTATTAACAAAACCCAGCAATGAATTGAACGAACAACGTTAGGGCAACACGCGAGAATATGCCAGCGGCTAGCTCGTTTGACGAGGGCCACGACTTAGGAGATTGGTTTATGGCGAATACAAATACGTTCGGTCTCTCCGCGATCGAGCAGATTGCTGTCAATGCGCACGACATCGAACGCGCAGTTGAGTTTTATCGTGACAAGCTCGGCATCAAACACCTTTTCTCAGTGCCGCCGAACCTGGCTTTCTTTGATTGCGAAGGCATCAGGCTGATGCTCTCGCTTCCGGCCAAACCTGAATTCGATCATGCCAGTTCGATAATCTATTTCAAGGTCGACGACATCCTGGTCGCTTACTCCACGCTTTCCGAACGCGGTGTTCAGTTTGAGGAGAAGCCTGTTTTTGTCGCCGATATGGTGACTTATGATCTTTGGCTCGCTTCCTTCCGCGATTCGGAAAACAATCTGCTGGCGCTGATGGGCCACGTCGCGAAACGGTGAAGCCAAAAGTTCGGAGTCCAGCCATTAAGCTGCGGCTTGGCTGCAGTGGTCGAGAACTTTTGATTTGAAAGACTTTCGGTTGTGGAGGCATCGATGAAACGTAGGAAGTTTCTGGAAACGGGCGCTCTGGGCTGCGCGCTGGCAATCGCTCAACCTGTTTCGGGAATCGCTACCAGCAGTGCGTCGCCCGAGCATCTCGCCGCGCTACCAAAAGAATTCGAGCTCGATGAACTGACTATTTCCGACCTACAAGAGGGCATGAAGTCGGGCAAATTTACTTCGCGTTCACTGGTCAAGAAGTACCTTGATCGGATCGAGGAGATCGATAACCATGGTCCGGCAATTAATTCAGTGATTGAAATAAACCCCGATGCGATCTCCATTGCTGAAACCCTCGATCGCGAACGCAAGGAGAAGGGCGCACGCGGACCGCTGCACGGAATCCCCATCCTAATTAAGGACAACATCGACACTGCGGACCGAATGATGACAACCGCAGGCTCGCTGGCTCTGCTTGGTTCCAGACCATTGCTGGATTCTTTCGTAGCCAGGAAACTGCGTGAAGCGGGCGCGGTGATATTAGGCAAAACCAACCTTAGCGAATGGGCGAACATTCGCTCCAACCATTCGAGCAGCGGCTGGAGCGGGCGTGGCGGCCAAACAAAAAATCCTTATGTGTTGAACCGAAATCCCTGCGGCTCAAGTTCGGGTTCAGGGGCTGCGGCCGCAGCCAACCTTTCTGCTGCCGCGATTGGCACTGAAACCGACGGCTCGGTTGTTTGTCCTTCATCTGCAAACTCTCTCGTCGGCATTAAGCCAACGGTTGGTCTGGTCAGCCGCTCCGGCATCATTCCCATTGCTCATAGTCAGGACACAGCCGGTCCAATGGCTCGAACAGTGAAGGACGCGGCAATTCTGCTGGGCGCCCTGACGGGAATTGATGCGAACGACGCGGCGACGAAAGCGCAAAAATCTTTTACCGACTACACCCGGTTTCTTGATAAAGGCGGACTCAAAGGCGCGCGACTGGGTATTGTGCGAAAGTCCTTCGGCTTCAACGATGGCGTCGACAAGTTGATGAACGATCTCATTAGCGAGTTGAAGAGGCTTGGCGCCATCGTTGTCGATCCTGCCGACATTCCTACCTCCGGCAAGTTTGACGACTCGGAGTTGGAGGTATTGCTGTACGAGCTGAAGGCGGATCTAAACAAGTATTTAAAAGGACTCGGCTCCAGTGCCCAGGTTCATTCACTGAAGGAGGTTATCGAGTTTAACGAGAAGAATCGCGACCGCGAGATGCCTTACTTTGGCCAGGATCTCTTTATCAAGGCTGAGGCCAAGGGTCCACTCACTGACAAGAAATATGTTCAGGCCCTCGCGAAGAATCACCTTCTTTCACGAAGCCGGGGCATCGACTTCGTAATGCGTAAACACCGCCTCGATGGGCTGGTTGCGCCGACCGGCGGGCCGGCATGGCCCACGGACTGGATTAACGGAGATCACTTCACGGGCGGTTATTCATCGGCTTCGGCAGTCGCCGGCTATCCCCATATCACGGTCCCAGCGGGCTATGTTTTTAGTTTGCCCGTCGGCATTTCATTCTTTGGGGCCGCCTGGAGCGAGCCAAAACTGATCCAATATGCTTATGCGTTTGAACAGGCGACCCGGGTCAGGCGGCCGCCCGGATTTCTGGCAACAGCCAATTTTAAATGAAAAGCAATTTCGAAGAAGCGCTTGGTCGGAATGTCGGCTATTTTTTCATGCGGAATCCCTTCAAACTGGGACGTCGCCGCTGCCGTTTTTCCGGTGCCCGAGGCACAGGAAGTCTGTCGTGGTCGACGAATACGGAACCGGGAGCGACAGCGACCGGGTGCCACTTGCGATATACGTACGTTTCGCTGGCCGAAGATCGTGACAAACATCACGCTTCGTGTTAGTCAATCAGGGATACTCATTTCGTAGCTATAAACGGTTTCCCGGTCTTCTGTCTGGCGACTAGTCACCGGGCTAAAGCCGCGGTGCTAGTGAGAGCGAAGCTAATTCAAACTGCATCAGTACCCTATTCTTGTATTAACTAAGGAGAATTCTTCATGCCCAAGGCAGCAACTCAACCAAAAAAGAAATCGATGTACGGCGTTCACCCCGGCGTCGCAATGACCCAAAAATGGGTCACGGAACTTAAACAGAAAACGGGCCGCTCGCTCGAGGAATGGCTGCGGCTGATTAAGAAGTCGGGCCCAAAAGACGAGAAGGCACGGCGTGAGTGGCTGAAGACTGAGCATGGACTTGGCACTAACTCCGCCTGGTGGCTTGCCGAGCGCGCCGAGGGTAAGGGCAGCGAGGTGGGAGATCCTGATGCCTATCTCGAGGCCGCTGAAGCCTACGTCGAAGCGATGTTCTCGGGTGGAAAAGCCGGGCTTCGCCCAGTCTATGATGCGCTGCTGAAAACTGGCCTCAAGCTTGGCAAAGACGTTAAGGCTTGTCCCTGCCAAACGATAGTTCCCCTATATCGCAAGCATGTGTTTGCGCAAATCAAACCCACTACCCAGACGCGAATTGATCTCGGCTTCGCTTTGGGAGATATGAAGCCGAAGGGAAGGTTGATAGACACCGGCGGCTTCGCAAAAAAGGATCGCATCACACATCGCAGTCCCATCACCTCTGTCGAGGACATTGACGACGAAGTGAAACATTGGCTGAAGGTCGCTTACGATAGAGACGAGTAGATTGCCTAAGCGTTTCAAGGCAGCCCTGGCCGCCTTTCAACTGGGAGGCCAACTTGTTGATCCTGAAAGTTCCAATCCAGCCAGCGTCAAAATCTTGCATCGTCCTATTCTGGTGAGCGGCGAGCCTGGGCTTGAAGCCTCAAGCTAAGCCTGTAACCATCAATCCATCGACAACTCAAGCTCCCCAACTTCATCGCGACAGGCCGTCAGCGTCATCCAGCGTCTTGAACTAGGTCGGCATGGCGAGGAACTGGCAGCGGCATATCTGTTCCAAGCCGGTTACAGAATCGTGGCCGCCAACTTTTCGGTCCCCGTCGGACGAAACAGAGTTGGCGCTTTAATCAATGTGGAAATCGATCTGGTCGCCTACGAAGACGAAACGCTTTGCTTCGTCGAGGTAAAGTCGCGTGCCTCGGATTGGTTTGCGCCGCCGGAAGCTAACGTCCACCGGCGCAAGCAACGCCAAATTGCCCGCGCGGCGCGCGCTTACCGCCGAATGTTTGCTGTGGAAGGCGAACCTTATCGTTACGACGTGGTGACCGTCGTAATTCCTGAAGCGAGCGATGAGTCGTTAACTCTCCAAATCGGACTGCTGCGAAACTTTTGGCAAGAAGCACAACTTCGCAAACGCCGCTGGAGCGAATATTTCTACGACTAGAATTTATCCGGGAATTGCGCTCAGCGGACACTACTAAACTCTCCATTTTTGGATTTAACAGATCCGCCAAAACAACTTGTTTTCTTTGCAAGTGTTCTTGCATAACCTTTGTAGCAATGCTGAGAATTGGTTTCCTGTTTTATTTGGTCGGAATTAGTTGACGACAATTGGGTTGTTGACTAGACTGCAGCGCATAGGCTCAACAGTTGCGCGTCGGTACCGGCGTGAGACCCAGAGTCACAAACAGCGGCGCAATGTTATTGGGCTGATCCCCTCTCGCATTGCGCCGTTTGTTTTTTCGGATCGAGAAACGGTAGCGGGTTCGTTCGAAGAGTTCGCTCCTTCGATCTCGAATTAGTGAGCTGTACGGCAGTATAGGGGTGTTCGTTTGTGTACTCTGATACACACCGGGGCTTTAGCCCGGTGGTAGCGCTGCCCTAGATTCCTCTAACCGTTTTTAACGGTTTGTAGTGATTTAAATGATTGCTGCTAAAAGGGAAACCGGAAAAAGGTTCCGAAGGTCGGATCTTTCAAGGTCAGGGTTCTCTTTGGCACCGGGCTTAAGCCCCCGTGCGAGTAAAACTACCACGGAAACTGACCACAACCGGCAAACGACCTCGCTTGACAACACTCTTTGAATGATTAGAATCGGTCGTGCTCTAAAGCGGGAGTAGCTCAGTGGTAGAGCATCGCCTTGCCAAGGCGAGGGTCGCGAGTTCAAGTCTCGTCTCCCGCTCCAGGTTCTTT
>DASWDX010000276.1:0-7902 GCA_036395055.1 Pyrinomonadaceae bacterium
ACGGTTTGCTCCCAGATCGCACGCGCGATTGCCACTTTGCGCGGGTCGGCTCCCGAACGCCGCAGCAGCTCTCGCCCATCGAGGCCAGCCGCCCGCAAACCTTCCCGCAATAATTGCTCCGCCCTAGACGCCTCGTGCGCCGGCGTTCAAGACTCCCGCGATAGATTCGATTTCGATCACGGCTAAGCACCGTCTCCGCGAACTTGAGCATCTTCTCTCCGAACGCCTGACTGCCCCAATACCAACCCCCGGCGCAAGTGACTGCAACGTGCATCCATCTCTTCGGGGAGCGCAACTAAACCGCATTTATCAGCTTCTCCTTCCACGGCGCGACGATCCAGCCGTTCCACCCATTTTCGACGGCCGCTCACTGTATCCTTGCATCCAAACGCCGCCAACGCCGCTTCTGTTGCAAGCCATTTCGCACGCTTGCCAGAAGCCAAACCATGCCCTCCAGCCACACTGCTCCACTTGTGGTCGAGCACGCTTTGCCCGCGCCGCGGGCGCACTAGTTTCGCTCGCACCGGATTGAGATGGATGTAATCCAGCAGCGTCTCATAGTAATATCCGCTTCCGCCCTCTACTAGAACTGCCTTGTAACGGTCTCCAAAAAGCCGGCCCCACACCTTATGTCGCGTATTGAACCGGCGCGTATAAGTATTTTGCAGCCATTGCATGCCCGCCACCAGGTTCGCTTCCGGCGTCTCGATCAATAAATGATAATGGTTGCTCATCAACACCCAGGCGTGAATGCGCCAGCCCGTCATGCCACACGCCTCACCCAGCGTCCTGAGGAACAACTTTCGGTCGTGATCGCTGCGGAAAATCTGCTCCCGGCGATCCCCCCGCGCCATGGCGTGGTAAAACGCCCCGCCATATTCGATCCGGACCGCTCGTGCCACCGCTCACTTCTTAAATCAATGTAGGGGGAACCTGTCAAGATTTGTTGATTGACCCCTATTCATACCTCGACCCGCCTTCTTGTGCTCTTGGCGATCACTCGATCACTGTTGTCTTGCCACTGAACTTTGAACCCCATCCGGGCGCATCCACATTTTCAAATCGGAGCGAACCGACGAGCTTTTGGATGGAGTCCAAAGGAGGCCGAAATGTTGTTTCACCCTTTTCATCAAGGAATCTCTCCATTTTCCTCAAATACTGCAAATAGTCCACCTCTCCGAGGTCCTCGCCACGTTCATCGGTTACGAGGCCATTTTCGTCGGTGTGCGGCAGATCGGGATGGCCGACATCGAAATACGCAGAAACCGCAATTTTATTAAAGGTACTGGTTCCCTCAATCTGGTAACGAAGCCGCGCTCCGACGGCATAATTGCTTGCATCTTGCGAGTACTGTACGAGGAAGCCAATGCCAGAACCCCATGAGAAGTCGAGGTACCTCACATGGCTTAAGAAATATTGATCGGACATCTGATTTTGAATTGTCGGAATCTCCTTTGGATTACCGCTAGGATGGCGTTGTGGGAGTGCTGGGCGATCCTTGAGAAGTTGCCCTAGTGTTTCTGCCCTCGGCGAGAGCTCCGGATAAGCTGTATTAAGATCTTTCACACCGCGATCTTGCAGGGCATAAAGCGTAATCGAACCGACACATCGCGCTCCCATATAGAAAAGAAAGAGAAGATTCGCTGGATGTACGTTCAGCTGATCACGAGGATGAGGCAGAGGTTCGCGCTTTGACTCTACAATCTCAACCTTCGAGAACATAGCCGTGTCGTACGTTAGCGTTACACCGTCTTGACTAATCGTCTTCTGCTGTCCCCAGACCGGTGCGGCAACACAGAAGGAAATGCCGACGCAAAGCAACTTGTGCTTAAAAATTCTTTCCATAGGTGAGTAGTTCCAGCGATCGGACCTCACTTCAGTTTCACTGTCGTTGTTCATGTGGTTTAGTGTGAATTACGTCGCTTGCAGCATCTTGCGCCTCTTGTATTCCTTTCTTGATCGCCTGGTCGAGGTTAAAATCGGATGTGGAAGGCTGTGGATCATAAGGCTTCTTCGCGTTTACTACCGACCAATCGCCTTCCTTTGGATCATAAGAACGCTTTTGAAGGGAGCCGCTCTCGCCTCTCCATTGATCAAGGATGATGGCCTTGCCATTTTCCCAGCCAACTTTGATTCCAGTATGATTGATGATCGATGGGTCTTTCTTAACGGCTTCGGCGTTGTATTCTTTTATATCCTTGTTCGGGTAGACGCCATTTTCCCAACGGCGCGCAACCAACGTGCCGTTTGGCGTGTCTTTAGTTACAGGCGCGCCTTGAGTCCAACCGCTATGTCGAGCCGGCGGTGCGTCGTGTAAGGTGCCATCGGCTAGCCTCGTGCCTGTTAGAAACTGTCCTGCTCCAGCGCATTGCCGAGCGGTCCCATTCGATTTGTTGATTACATACGCTCCAATCATGTTAGGAACCACAACATCGCTTCGTAGCACGAAGTGATATGTGCCATCTCCATTCGGAACAGCATCCAGCCCCATTGGATCCGTCATGTCCAACGGATCATTGTGGCAGTAGCGGAACAGGTTGTAATCGCCGGCGTCGAACAGTTTCGGGTCTTCGCTCATGAACCGGCCCAGGCCGGGATGATAGGCTCTGGCGCGGTATTCGTAGAACGTAAATGCCGGGACATAGGTCTTCTGGTAGACCGCACCGTACTCGCGGCCGGTGAATAGGAAACGGTTGTTGTATCCGGTATGATCGGTGAGAGTGCCGTTAGTCCACATCTTCGTTACAGCGCCGTAGGCATCGTACTGATAGTTCTCGATCACGTTGCCGCTGGTGTTGATCAGATGGGTCACGCTTCCCTCGTGGTCCTGCCCGTAGTAAAATGGCTGACCGCTGTTCACCGTGGGATCGGTGCGCATCAAAATCTCATCAATCCCCTTGCCGTAGAGATTCTTCGCCGGATGTGTCAGGTCACCTGACTTGTATTCCAGGACCGGTCTTTCTCCGTCGTAAACGTAATAGGTGGTAACACTGCCTAACGTACGTTTCACGCACCGTCCCAGAGCATCATAATACAGATTGTACGTATTCGTGCCGCTGGTGACCTGCTTCAGATGCTCGTCGTTAATGTAGGTATAAGTGTTTCCCTGATAGGTCTGGATCTCGTGTTCACTCCCATTGACGACGTTGTTGGTGTCGCCTACACCGGTGTATTGGTTGAGTGAGTTGGCGTAATACGAGGTTGCGGTCCCATTGTCGGTCGTCGCCCAGCGATTGCCTGCTTTGTCATAACCGTATCCGACGATACGTTGAGCTCCCGGGGTCTCCAGGCTCTGGAGCTGGGACAGAGTGTCAGCCGTGTCAGTTCCTGCATCCGGTGGTGGCGGCGCGGGTTCGGGTTCCTCCGTGCCAGGCGGCTGGTAATTCGCCCAGGGGTCGATGCCGCCCGTAGTGTCCAGGTCTGGATCTCCACCTTCCTGCACTTGGGAAGGGCCATCGACGGGAACCACGTACTGGGCCCAGTAAAGTTCGCTGTCCCAGTAGTAGCCAAACATGTCCTTTACGCTTCCCCAGGTGACAGTAGTTAAGCGGTTCATCTGATCGTAGGTATAACCCTGAGCGGCGAACGGTGCCCCGTTCTTGTAGATCCAGCGACCATATATCCGGTTTAAGCTGTCACGGGGAGTAGATTGATCCACAGTGACACTGCCGGGCAAGTAAGTATAGCGATGGGTGACGTTAGAGGCGTTATCGTACGCGTATTTGAAGGCTACAGAGCCGCCGTACGGCGCGATCGTCTCGAACCGCCCCATGGCATCGTAGGTGAAGCTCCAATTGTAACTGGGGCTATCGAAGGGAGTAACGTTCATCCACGTTACATTCCCGTCACCGTTATAGACGTAGTTCGCGCTCTTGGTTGATCCAAGACCAGTTACAGCTTGGTAATCGTGTTCGAGCCGGCCGTCGGCATAATAGGTACGCGTAACAGTGGAATTTGGATTGGTTGCGCTGGTCAGTCGGCTGGCGTAGTCATAGCCATAAGTGGCCGAATCAG
Source organism: Pyrinomonadaceae bacterium (assembly GCA_036395055.1). Classification (GTDB taxonomy): domain Bacteria; phylum Acidobacteriota; class Blastocatellia; order Pyrinomonadales; family Pyrinomonadaceae; genus PSRF01. Next base: position 4,015 of record DASWDX010000276.1, read on the forward strand.
CGCCATTGCTCCAGGTCATCCCGACCTTACGGTTCAGGTTATCATACATGAAGTTCTGGGTTTTTCCGCCAACCGTAGTGCGTGAGGCCAGGTTATGGGCATTATCATAGACCCATGACTGCGTCTGATTAATGGGGTACGTCATGGTGATCTTCTCGTCCGACGCGTTGTAAGCAAAGCTTGTGGTTTGTCCCTTAGGGTCCCTGATCGACTGGACAGTACCGGACGGATTATATGTAAACCAAGTGATGTGGTACTCCGGTGGAGTGGTCCACCAATACGGCACCTTGTCCCACATCATTCGATTCAGCGCGTCAAAACCCTTGATCTCGCTCGTGCCGTCGGGTCGATCTATTTGATTGATATTACTCGCTGGATCGTAATGCCATACTGTGGTTTCCTGGACGGCCGTGCCGGAAGCCTCAGTGGTGCTGGTTTTGCGGTTGCGGGCATCGTAACCGTTGACGGTGACTTTGTTACGCGGATCGGTAACCCGTGTCAGATTACCGACGTTATCGTAACCGAATGAGGTCGTCGCCGCTGAGGGCGTGTTCCATGCCACTGTCGCAGACGTTTTGCGGAAGTTCTGGTCGTACAGATTTTTTGTCACAATTAAAGCGGGCGTGGTCACCCAGTAAGGCGAGTTGGTTGTATGCAGGTAGCACTGCGTGGTATTGCCCTTGGCCGGTGAATAATCGTAACTAGTTGTGTGAGACATCGGGTCCTGCGCCGTACGTAATCGCTTATAGTTATCGTACGTATAGTTGGTCCGCTGGCTGAGCTCATTTTCTTCCCACGCTTTGGTGCCGAACTGGGTGTAGCCAAACTTCCGATATTTACCGTCCGCATGTGTGATCTTGGTGACCAGGCCACGTCCCGCACAGGTAGCACCGCCGGCGTTGCGGTCGTATTCATATGTTTCTCGGGCAGTTGCGCCACTTGTGTTTGCTGGAAGCGTCTCGATCTTGACTCGATCCGTCCACCATCCCGACGTGTAATAGTCGTAATGCGTGTGGGGATCGCTGCCACTCGGAACACCGGACTGCTTGGGATTCCACTTATCGGTCAGAAGGCCGCGAGTGCTGTAAGCAAAGCTTTCGTAAGCGCCGTTTTTCAGGCGATGGGTAAGCACTTGACCGAAATTGTTGTAAGTGAAGGTCTCGTACGATGCAGGAGTATACTGGTCGAACGGATAATCGATTCGGGTAACGCGGTGGTTTCCGTCCCGCGTATAAGTAGTCCTCTTGCCGCGCTCATTCGTGATGGACGTTATGTAATGCGGCTCGTATTGGGGATATTGAGGCGGGGACTCATAACCATAGTTTACGTGAGCGCCACCTGGATAGGTAATTTGCGTGATTTCGCCAATGCCGTTGGGTGGCGGCGCGCCGCGCGTGTAGCTGCTAGTGTGATTATTCGTGTCCCTCACTGAATTGATGTACCAATTGGCATCGTAACCGAGGTATGTCGTCTGTCCCCGAAAATCAGTGTAATTAAGTAGCATTTGCTGGTTCGGGCCGTTGGTCCCCTGGTCATCGCAAGGGCCGCACTCCGCGCCCTGGCAGTGGTAAATGTGAGTATAGTTGAAAGTCCGATCCGGGCCGTCTCCGCGCGTCTCAGTAAAAGTATCTTGCGTTCCCTGGCCGCCTGTAGGCACACCCGGGGAGATTGCCGAAACGGCACCGATACCAGGATATTTCTCATCGATGATGGCACCATGCGGCCCGGCGTTCTGATAGTCATACCTGATCGTACGCATCGGCGCGTTATAACGCACGTCATCGCACCACTGCAGCACCGGATACATCTTATGCGAGGTCTGATCTTCGTGCACATTGTCGGTCCGATACTGGTAACTCGCGGACCTACCGTCGCTGTAGTTGACTCCGGTCAGCATCTTTTTCCACGGGCGACCCTCTACTCCGGGATCACACGCCGTGTAAGTATAATTGACCGAGTCGATGATATGCCCTGTGGGAGGTGTTGGGGAACCGGGGGAGCCATCCACATCATAGGCCTGCACCCAGGTTAACAACTTCGTCCCATCCTGGTCCTGAGCGCTGTAAGTGAACCACAAGCATCTGCCGCCAGGTTCGGTGACCTTGACCCGTTGGCCAGTCGCATCGTAAGCGATCCTTGTCCTTTGCCCATAAGGATCGTAAATATCCGTTACGCGACCGCTTGTGAAGACTACCTTGCCGCCATCGGCTAGCCGCCACGTTCCGTTGTATGCATCTGCTCGATTCTCCCAACGTTCAGAGACACCAACGGGTGCTCCGCAATAGTCGTCATACACATTCCCATGGGGAGAAACCACCTTGTGACCGGCAGCCCATAAAAGCCAGCTATATTCATGCGCCCAGCCGGGACTTAGTCCAATCGCCGCCAAAGCGTAATACTGCTGGCGGCTGTTGTAATACCGGGTCATCTTGAGCGGATATTTGCCGATGGAACCCGGCACCACGATATCGTCGATCGCACGATGCGCGCTATGACCTAGCGGATCATAAGAGCAGCCGGTGGTAATGTTGCCGTTGAAAATTCCTGTCACGCCGACTGGTCCCTCATAATTACTAACAGTCTCAGGAAGGTCCGGAGCATAAGGCTCTTCCGGCTGGGTATAATTTGCGTCAGCCGGAACGTCCTGATTATTGGGATCGTCTGTATCGGTAATCGGGTCGCCGGACTCGATGGTCATTGCGGTGGTGGGATCGTTAGGCACATCATCAGCTTGCGCTAAGAGCCGCACATTAGAAATCGTGGCGAACATGATTGCGCTAAACGCCAAAAAGAGAGAACAGAATCTAAATTGCATAAAAGAAGCGCGGATTATTGTAGAGAACTATTAATTTTTTCATGTTTTACCTGGCGAGAAGGATAACCGGCCAGCTGAGAGTTTGTCTGTCGGGGTAAATCCCTGAATTTTTGTCTTGGCCTCTGTCGGGTTTCGCCTTACAAACGACGGCAAATCCCTCAAAAGTGCGCAGACCCCGGCATACGCAGCGACGCAAAGACAAACGGCGCGCTGCACGCGCGCTGAACCCGCAAGGTCCCACGAGAGAAAAACAGCGGGAAGCCAAGACATTTGCGCATGGATTAAAGAAATCCCTGACAGAAGAACCCGACGACGTGTCAGGGAAAGCCCTGACAAAAGCAAAAGTACTCGTTGTTCATCGAATAGGTTTCGTTCGGTCCGGCGTGCTGTCGCTAATTGCGAAAAGCATGCAATTCATGGCGTGCGGCGAAACGGACGAAGCGCCTTTGGCCCGCGAATTATTCCTGCGCCACAAACCGGATCTTGTTCTGATTGGCTTAAGGCTCTGCGGTGCCGATGGGATACAGTTGATTAAAGAATTCCGGAGCCTCAATCCGGCAGCCGCAATACTTGCCCTCTCCGAGCACGCTGATTCGTTTTCGGCTCAACGCGCGCTCCGGGCGGGTGCGCGAGGATATTTGAGTATCGAGGATGCTCCCGAACTGCTCAGAGCGTTCGGTGAAATTTCAACCGGCCGCCCGTACGTCGGTGCGAGTGTGTTGCCGCTAATTCTGAGCGACTTCGCAGCCGGCACTAAAAGCGTCGGCGGCTCCGATATCAACAGCCTGAGCGACCGTGAGCTGGAGATTTTCTCTTTTATTGGCAGAGGCTTCAGCGTTTCGGAATTAGCGAGTGAATTGAATGTAAGCGTCAAAACGATTGAGACACACCAGATGCGCATCAAGGAAAAACTCGCGCTGCATAGCGCCTCAGAGTTGCGACAAAAAGCTCGGGAATGGCTTGCTAAATCTGCCTTGAACCGAATACGCGAAGATCCAGAAGCAGCATAGGCGAGCAAAGCGCGCGTCTCCACTGCTTTTAAAGAAGCCGCGGTCAGCGCCCGCGGCTACAGA
>DASWDX010000277.1:0-6005 GCA_036395055.1 Pyrinomonadaceae bacterium
CATGGCTAGCCCCGATCCCATACGCGAGCAATCGCTTGAGCGTTCGCTGCCAAACAGCGCCGAGGCTGAGCGCGCTATCCTTGGCGGCATAATTCTCGACAACGGTCTCATCAGCCAGGCAATTGAGCTGCTGCGGCCCGAGGATTATTACGTACCTTCACACCGGCGAGTGTTCGTCGCGATGACGGCGCTCTTTGAGCGCGGCGCCGAGATTAATCCAATCCTGATCGGCGAAGAACTTAAGAAAGAGAACGCACTCGAATCGGTTGGCGGCATCAGCTTCATCACGAACCTTACTTATGGGCTGCCGCACTCCACGAACATCGCACATTACGCGAAGATGGTTCGCGGCAAGTCTATGCTGCGCCAGCTCATCAGAGCGGCGAACAAGATCACCCAGGAGGCTCTGGAACAGGAAGACGAACCAGAGATCATTCTCGATCATGCCGAACATGCCATCTTTGAGTTAGCTGATGAACGCATCCGCCAGGGGTTCGTTCACGTTAAGCCGGTAGCTGAACAACTCCTGGAAAAGATTCAGGAGATGGAAGGCCGCGCCGCGGTGTTGACTGGACTTACCACCGGCTTTGCCGATCTCGACAAGCTGACTTCCGGCCTGCAGCGTCAGGATTTGATCATTCTTGCCGCACGCCCCTCAATGGGGAAAACAAGCTTCGCGTTAATGCTGGCAGAAAATGCAGCCATTCACGTCCCGGGTGCTGTAGTAGGAATCTTTTCGTTGGAAATGTCGAAGGAAGCGCTGGTGATGCGCATGCTATGTTCGCAGGGTAATATCGACGCCCAACGGTTTCGCAATGGATTCCTTTCACGGCCGGAGTGGGCGCAGATTGCAAAATCTCTTGGCACGCTCGCCGACGCCAGGATATTCCTCGACGATACTGCCGGCATCACTGTTCTCGAGATGCGCGCGAAGGCCCGCCGCCTGGCTGCGGAACAAAAGCGTCTCGATCTGATAGTTGTCGACTATCTTCAATTGATGAGTGGCTCAGCGAAACGTTTCGAGTCGCGCCAGCAGGAAGTGTCGCAGATTTCGCGCGAGCTCAAGGGCCTTGCTAAGGAATTGAATGTTCCCCTGGTTGCCCTCTCACAGCTTTCGCGCGCACCCGAATCGCGTTCAGATCATCGGCCGCAACTTGCCGACCTGCGCGAGTCAGGCGCGCTCGAGCAGGATGCTGACGTTGTTGCTTTCATCTACCGGCCGGAACAGTATAAAACTCCCGAAGAGCGCGACAGCATGCCTGATGATGAAAAGAATGTGGCCGAACTCATAGTTGCCAAGCAACGCAACGGCCCCACCGACACCGTAAGACTCCGCTTTACTCCTTCAAGCATGCGGTTTGATAATCTCTACCGCGAATAAACCTTACCTACCTCAAAGGAGACACTCATGACTTACGAAGAAATGCAGCTCGAACCTATGGCCAGGAATGCTGCCACTCTGCTCCAAAGCAAACACCCACAATTGGAATTCACCAGCGGTTGTCGCCGTGTTTTCCAACAGGCGCACGCGATGGCCAGCAACGTCGTTATCAATCGTAAATGGATCGGGCAAACGTACCTTGCCGGAGCGAAACTCCAGCAGTGGGTTGACAAGCATCCGGAAGCTAAAACGGTCGATGCGATCGCCGCAGGACTTGAGCAGACCATGAAGGCAATGCCGGAAGATGAGCTTGTAAAGATCAGCAGGCACTTAACTGGAAAGGCCTTCGATGTCAGACCCGTCACCGCGAATGCTAACGCAATCAAGGCTGGCATTCTCAAACTTCCAGGCTTGCATAGATTTCTTGATAAGGAAGGCGATCTCGTTCGCTGGCACGCCCAGTTTCAATAATGGGTAACCTGTCCGACTCAGCAAGTTTGGTAACCTCCGCTCACCGTCCGACGTGGGTCGCGATCGATCTTGATGCGCTGGCCGCAAATTTCCATATCGTCAAGGGCCGAGTTGGGCCGGATGTAAATGTGATGGCCGTGGTAAAGGCCAATGCTTATGGACACGGCGCGGTCGAATGCGCGCGGCGGCTCGAGGCGGAAGGCGCTAACTGGTTTGGCGTGGCGCTTCCGGAAGAGGGACTTGAACTTAGAAATGCCGGTATCACCGAACCCATTCTCTGTCTCGCCGGGTTCTGGAGTGGACAAGCAACTCTGTGTATTGAACGAAAGTTGGTTCCAGTAGTCCATCGTCTCGACATGATCGAAGCATTCGATCGTGCCGCACGCGAGCGCGATATCGTTGCCGACGTGCACGTCAAAATTGATACCGGCATGGGCCGCCTCGGCGTGCGCTTCGACGAAGTCGTAGCGTTTGCAGGGGCGTTGAAGGGGTTCCCCAACATTCGAGTTGATGGCTTGATGACTCACTTCGCTGCTGCTGACGAACCTTCCTGCGCGCCGCTAACTGACGATCAGATACAGCGTTTTGAAAATGCGCTTGCGGTTTTTACCGAACATGGCTACAGGCCTGCCTACCGTCATCTAGCGAATTCCGCCGGAATCTTTGCTCAGCCTAGGGCATTGGGAAATATGGTGCGTCCCGGCGGTGTGCTCTATGGGCTTTGGCGTGACATTCTCTCTCCCGCGGATCGCAGTGAAAATTTTCAGCCGGTAATGTCTCTTCATTCGCGCATCATGTCGCTCAAGCGGGTGCCGCTGGGAGAGACCGTAGGCTACGGCTGCACGTTTGAAGCTTCGCGCGAGACACTCGTCGCAGCAGTGCCGGTGGGCTATCACGATGGTTACATGCGCGCGCTATCCAATCGCGGCCACGCGATCATCCGCGGCGTCTACGCCACTGTCATCGGCAGGATTTCTATGGACCTCACGTTAATTGACGTTACCAACGTGCCTGGCGTGCAGCTGGAAGATGAGGTCGTACTCATGGGCCACGAGGCCGGACTTTCGATAAGTGCAGAGGAACTCGCCAGGACAGCAGGGACACTTTCGTACGAAGTCACTTGCGGTATCGGACAACGCGTGGCGCGCGTTTACTGTTAATCGCGAGCAAGAATATCTCAACCGCGAAATGCGCAAAAACAGATCAGGACCGCCAGCTGTAACGACCAGGGTCGTCGGTAGAATAACCCGCTCTTCTAAGGGCGTGCTGAGGGTTTTTGAGTGGAGAAAGAGCCTGAAAAATTAATCGTACACGTAAGTGAGAACGACAACGTCACCGCTTTGCTCTACACTGCGTCTAGGAAAGATCGCATTGGCATAACCATAATTCTCGGGCACGGTGCCGGGGCTAATCAGCTGAGTCCGTTCATGCGACTCTTCGCCAGCGGCCTGGCCGAACGTGGCCTGGACGCAATCACCTTCAATTTTATTTACATGGAGAAAGGCCGGCGCGTGCCTGATTCGAAAGCCAAACTGGAAGGGTGTTATCGTGCTGTAATCGAAGCAGCGCGCGCGCATAAGAAATTGAAAGGGAACCGTGCTGTGATTGGCGGGAAGTCGATGGGTGGCCGCATCGCCTCACAGGTTGCCGCATCTGAAGAGTGCGCCGACAAAATTACCGGCCTCGTTTTTCTCGGCTATCCACTTCATCCACCCGGAAAACCCGAACAACTTCGCGATGCTCATCTTAAAGACATCCGTGCGCCGATGCTCTTCGTACAGGGCTCACGCGATGCCTTCGGTTCGGAAGAAGAGATCCGCGCCGTAATCAAGAGACTGCGATTACCGGCAACGCTGCACGCAATCGAAGGTGCCGACCACTCATTGAAGGTGCCCAAGAGCGCCGGAGTTCCGCAACCACAAATCTACGAATCCACCATGGACGAAATTGCCCGCTGGCTACAATCAAACTGAGCGCAGAGTGGGAAACGTGCACCCCCGTCGTATGATCTCTCTCTTAGACTGAAAAGGGTCCTGGAGCCGACTAGTCCGGAACTTGATGCTTAAGGCTTTGCTGCAGGCTTGACCTCGTCTCACTTTTCAACCGGTAGCTCCGGCCGATTGCTCCAGTCTTCGAATGAGCCGTCGTAGAGGTGTGCATCGTAGCCGAGGTAGCGGGCGACGAAGTAGAGCAGGCTGGCCTGTTGGCCGATGTGGCAGTACGTTGTGACACTGTCGTTTGGCTTCACTCCGGCGGCATGGAAAAGTTGGCGCAAGGTCTCGACGCTTTTGAATTTGTTCGAGTCTTCAACCAGGCTATCGAAGGGAATGTTCTTCGCTCCCGGAATATGACCGCCGCGCGGCATCCGGCCAACTTCCTCACCGGTGTAAAATTTTGACGCGCGCGCATCCAGAATCATCACTCCCGGGTTCTTCAGATTCGCATTGACCCATGACGCATTGACGATGAGCTGTTTGTTAGGTCGCGGGGTAAACTTTCCGGGCGCGAGTGTCCGCACTTCAGTTGTCACCGGTCTACCCTCGGCACGCCATGCAGGTAAACCGCCGTCGAGAATCGAAGTGCGGTCGCCAAGCCCCAAATAGTCGAGCGTCATAAATACGCGCGCCGTCGGAGTTATCCAGTCTTTCCCGAAATAGATGACGATGCGCGATTTGTTCGAGACTCCCAGTTTTTCGAAAGTGGACTGAAGTTGCGCGACGGTCGGAAGTTCGAGCGCGAGTCCCTGGCCCCGTGGTGTGGAAATATCTGAAGGCTGAATAAACTGAGCTCCAGGAATATGCGCGGCTTTATATTCATCCTGCTCCCCAACTTGCAACAACACCAGCGAATCATCTTTGAGATGTTCAGCCACCCACTGAGTGGAAACAATAAGCGACTTATGGACATCAGACCTGGGCTCAGCTGCATTTGCCCGCGATGAGGCCAGACCGACGAGCATCAGTAGAATCAGCAGGAGGGATGTGTGTTTCATCATTTTCTTCAATTTCAGAATGTTAGTAGTGACGACTCAATTTGCTTTCCGCACGCTGATTTTAGCTCACAATAGAGCAGTCTCAGTAAGTAATCGTCCCGCTGCAAACCGCTCGACATTAAGCTGCGTGGCATCGATCAGATCGGACGTGCCCTGGAGAATTAAGTCCGCAGTGATCCGACCTGAAGCGGGCGAGTGCATTACGCCGTGACCGCTGAAGCCGTTTACGAAATAGAGACCCTCGACATTTGGCGCCGGGCCGATGATTGCATGATGATCAGGGGTCATCTCGTAAAGGCCGGCCCAGCCGCGACGTGGATTTACTTCCGCTTCAGCGAGACGCGGCACACGCGCCGCAGCTCGGGTCAGAATTTTTTCAACGAAACCAGGATCAAAGTCCGTCTTGAAGCCGGGAGTTTCTTTCGGGTCGTTCCAGGCCAACAGAATTCCTCTTCCTTCGCGACGGAAATGAAAGCCCGTGGACATGTCGATGACCATGGGAAAGCGTTGTGGTAAACCGTCGAACGGCTCAGTGGGCACAAGCTGGCGCCGCAACGGTTCTACAGGTAATGCAGCGCCGGCCAATCGCGCTACCGCCGCAGCCCACGGACCTGCGGCGTTTACGACGATGCGCGTGGACACGAAACCACGAGTAGTCAGGACACCGGATATGCGAAGAGCTTGCTCAGAATGATCGGCAGGCAGGACGTCTGCGCTTTCGGCCTCAAAGCCCGCGCTTTTGCTACTTTCGGGTTCCACTTCGATGCCAGTCACCTGCGTGTCGAGCCAAAGTCGCACACCATGTTCGCGAGCCTTTAGCATGAAACCCATCATCACGCTATGCGGATCGACGAAGCCGTCGGTCTGACAAAACGTCCCGCCCACTATGTCATCGACGCGCAGTTGTGGAACAAATTTCGCTATGTCCTGAGGTGAGACCAACTCTACATTCTGAACGCCCAGCGCTATCTGGCGTTCACGATTCGCTTTGAGATATTCCAGATGACGCTCGTTAGTCGCGCAGAAGAGATAGCCATGCGCGCGGTAGTCTGCCGGATAACCAACGACCTCATCGAACCGCGAAAAGAAATCGATCGAATAGCGCGACATCTGAATGTTGACGGGCGTGGAAAACTGCGCGCGTACGCCACCCATGCTCTT
>DASWDX010000278.1:0-2917 GCA_036395055.1 Pyrinomonadaceae bacterium
TGTGGCGGAGTCAAGTGGCTCTTCCACATGTAATCCTGTCGCTAGACGCGCCGGTATTGTTTTTACCGTCGCGAGATGAGAGGCGCATCCGCAGTATTGGAACAAGAGAAGGGCGAAGCCACATCTGGCCACAACCTGCCATCTGTTTTTGAAACTTAATTGCACGGTTTCCTTTTACCTTTCACACTCCCAGCCTTCGAAATTCCTGACGGGCGGCTTCGCTAAAGGTTTGCAACACATCGATGGCGCCGCGGTTCACCATGTCCTCCAATTCCGGCAAAGTCTTATTGGGCGAGCGATAGGTGTTAACAATCATGCGAGCAACTTCGTCTGCACTTTCAATCGTCTTTGTCGTTGAGAGAACACGCATCTCGCTTATCATGGCGTAGAGTCCGACCAGCTCGGAGACGTCAGATATCTCGTGGACAAGGGCATCCGCATATAACTTTGCGGCTTCTTTAATAAAGGCTTTGTACAATTCTTCACGCCGGCTTAGTTTGTGAGTGATCGCCTGAATTCTGGCTTGAGTTCGCTGGGTAAGCCATGTGGCCGCGAACGATGTCACGCCGCCAATGGTCGCTCCGGCAAGCGCGGCAAGAGCCGAAATCGTTGCTGGTTCCATGATTTTCTTTCGTCTTAGTCGCTAAGTTTCATTTCGGTCATTGAACTTCGGTTACAATTTGGGATACGAGAGCGACTCGACTGTTTTTCGGCTGTAGCGCTTGCATCGTTTCGGTCCATCGAGCGAAAGCGGTTGAGAGATTAGCGCCGGCATCCTCGCGCTGATCGCTAGCGGCCACGCGCTCAATTCGCTTCGCAGCGACGCTTCGTAACTCGCTCTCCGCAATTTTTGCAGCCGGCGGTAGCTGCTGCCATTCATCCCAGCGCTGGTCGCTGCCGAGTGAACTTGCGACAACGAACACGTCCTCAGCACGCGAAAGCGTACTTTCCAAATTGCCCAATGATGTTTGCTCGCGATCCGGTGACTCTTCGAACTCGAATTGGGTTAGCTCGGCGTAGCGCTTCGCCCGGTCAAAACTCTGTGAGGTTTCCGCTATCAGCAAGTGCGTTTCCGCCTTCCCGGTTTCAATCGAAGTTTCGGGGCGAGGAATTTCGAGCAGCTGCGCCAATTGTCGAAGCGCCGCTCGCAGCGCGTCCCGCAATCGATCGATCGTATGCTCGGGCCAGATGTAAGCGAATACGACTCCGGTGACGATGAGACCGAAAAGAATTCCAACGACGCGATCGCGGACGTTATCGAGATCTGTGTCGGGCGCATAACCTTGGAAGACGCTGTAGAAGAAAGCGAACGCGATCTGTAAACCCGCGTAGGAAATGAGCTCCGATCCGGTGGCAACCCAGCCGGCGATGACAGAGGCACAGGCGACGACGACGACGAGCGACGCGATGGTTACCATGTGCGGCATTAGAAAAACGATAGTGAAGAGCGCGAGTGCTCCGCCGATCACGCAGCCGCCGATCCTGAGCACACCCTTGTGCAGCGTTGCACCGGTGCTTTCCAGTGCAATGAACGTGCAGGTAATGAACGCGGTGTGGATTCCTGTCCAATCGATCGCCGAATAAAAGATGTAACAAAACATTGCCGCGAAGGTGACCTTGAGCGCAAAGTGCACGTGTGCGGGATTGGTGAACGCGTCCGGCACAAAAAGACTTTTTGGTTTCGGCGGTTCTGCGCCAGCGCTCGCCGCGTCCGGCAGAAACAGGGAGTTCAGCACGACAGTCACCGCGACGCCGTAGGCGATGGCGACCCAGATCCAAAGAACTCCTCGGACCAGCAGTTCAGGTGAAGGAGCCTGTTCGGCGACTGATTGCCCGTACGAGGCGACAAAGCCAATGATGAATCCGACTGGCCCGAGCACAAAAACGCGCGACAACCACATTCCAAGAAAGAGCGCCATTGCCATTCCCGGGATGCGCAGTTCTGGATGGCCGTAGGTGAACTTGTACAGCAGAAGAGTTTCGCCAATGCCAATGGTGGCGCCGATTAACCCGAGCAGTCCAATGAGTATCGTGAGGTGCTTGGTCTTCTGTGAAATGAAGAAGACCATATAAGCGCTGAGCGTCACTTCCGGCACCTGCAGTGCCATGGAAATGATCACGCACAAAACTGTGCCACCAACCATGATGGCTGTCCGGATTTCGCGCAGACCCGTCGGTGCCAGCTCGCGTTTGAACCATGCGAGAGAACCGAACGGCAGTATGGCGGGTTGCACCGCACTTGAACTCATCGAGTTCATTTCGTCGGCGGACCTTTGATAATCGCCACTGCGGACGCGCCCATGCGGAATAGCTCCTGGTCCGGATTCTCTACTTCGATCCTTACGGGGAAGCGCTGTGCCACCCGCACCCAGTTCAGTTCGCGTTTTATATAAGGCACACCGGAAGGTGGTAGGTCGAGCTCGCCCTCGGGCTTCACTGCCCATCCGATTCCCTGGACTTTTCCACGGAAGCGCTGGTTAGGCGCAGACGACAGGTAAACAATCGCTTCGCTGCCCGGAGCCATATGTCGAATCTCCGCCTCTCGAAAATTCGCGATCACGTACCATTTGGTAGTGTCAAGCAACGAGAAGACGGGAACCCCGGCGGTGACGTGGGCGCCGGCCGAAATGTTGAGATTGATGACACGTCCGTCGAAAGGTGCGATGATCTTGCAGTAGGAGAGATGGAGTTCTTCGAGATTGATGGTCGCGATCGCACCTTCGCGCTGAGCTTGTAGCGTTGTCACTGCGGTTCGGGCTTTATCGACGTTTTCGGCGGTCTCAAAGCCATGGGGCAGGAGTGGTTCCATGCGGTGCAAGGTGTCCTGGGCTTGTGCGAGCTGTCGATCCACAGTGGCCAACTCAGCCTTAGCCTTTTCCAGGATGAGTCTGTAATCCTCCGGGTCGATTTCGAAAAG
>DASWDX010000279.1:0-8024 GCA_036395055.1 Pyrinomonadaceae bacterium
GTCACCAGCGCGGAATTAGTACAACGATTTGAAGCTGTGTTTTCTCCAGCTCAGCACCAGATGCATGTGGAAGCCTCCGACAAAATGCATCGCATCATTCAGGAGGCGTTTGCCGAGATTGCGCGCCGGATTCGCGCCAACGAACCAACGACCGAGTGGGACATCGCGCAGTTCATGCTTCGTCGCTACAGCGAGGAAGGGATGCAGCAGGAACCGATGATCGTAGCGGTGAACGCGAATACCGCCAACCCGCATTATATGCCGACAAAGGAAAAGAATTCACCTATCAAGCGCGGCGATTTCGTGTTAATCGATGCGGCTACCAAACTGAACAAACCGGATGCAGTCGCCACTGACCAAACCTGGACTGGTTACGTGGGGGAAAGTGTTCCCGAAGAGTACACACACATTTTCAATATTGTGCGGGAAGCACGCGATTCAGCGGTCGATTTCGTGCGCAAGAATGTTCGCGCCAGTAAACCGATTCGAGGAGCGGAAGTCGATGACGTATCGCGCGGCGTAATTACACGCGCAGGGTTTGGGGAACAATTCACGCATCGGACCGGCCATTCCATTGGCGAAGAAACACACGGCAACGGCGTGAACATCGACGATTTCGAAACACGCGATTCACGGCGCATCATTCCGGGAGTTTGCTTTTCAATCGAGCCCGGAATCTATCTCGAAGGAAAGTTTGGCGTTCGATCGGAAATTAACGTTTACGTCTCGGATAAAGACATCGAAGTCACCGGCCAGCCAATACAAACGGAGATCATCCCTATCCTAAAGACTCCTTGAGGTCCGAGTCGGACTGGCATGAGCTTACATGCGCTACGTCGTGTTTGCCGCTGAGCAGCCTTCGCCAAGGCTCCGGCTCGCCACGGACAGCAGGTGCTACAACATTAACGCGCCGGCGTTGCATAGTAACGAAATAAGAAGAACTGGCGTCAGTCGTCGCATGATTTGATTGCTCCTGGTGTTCAGGGTTGGTCTGGCCCAAGAGTTTCGAATCCACCATTTGGCTAGCTCTGACGAACTAGGGACTAATTGTTTTTAGGACCCAGTCGCTTGGGTCGATCTTAACTTGGGTAACATTCCCTTCTACACTAAAGTCAAATTCCTGCGTTTTTTCCTTATTCCATACGACAAATGTCTTACTACCTGACGAAGTAGTCAGTTCGACGTCGAGCGGCATCCGAAAGACGATCGAATCAGGTTGAATCTGTGTAATAGCCAATTTAACAACAGACCGATTATCGTTCCGCGTGTTTGTCCAACTGACCTTGTAATGAGGCTGGCCAGTGCCATACACCCATTCCTTGAAGTACCAATCTAGAGCGTGGCCGTATTCACGTTCACAGACTTTCTGAAAATCTTCAGTGCTCGCATTTTTATAAGCGAATGTTTTGACGTAATTTTTTAGTGCCAGGAAGAATTTCTCATCACCCATAACGTGCCTAAGCATATGCAACACCCATGCTCCTTTGTTGAAGATGGTATCCGAGAACAACTTGCTATTGTCCGCAGTGTCTTTGATATACAGCGACCCCTCAAAATGGCCGCTGCCCAGGTCACGTATCGTTGAAAGGTAACCGTCTCGCCCGTCGACGTGTTCGCGCCACAAGGCATAGGCGTATGTGGCAAAGCCTTCGTTGAGCCAGACGTGCGACCAATTCTTGACAGAAATCGAGTTGCCGAACCATTGATGCGCCAATTCGTGAGCCAAAATAAAATCATTTCGGTGGTCGCCGGTGATGAACATCGCTGAGTAGCTCGGCATCGTCTGATGCTCTCTAAAACTCTGAACCGCAAATTCGGCCACGCCGTATTTCTCTTTTAGGAACGGATAATCACCGAAAAGCGAAACGTGACTCGCCATCATATCGGGCAGTACGCCAAAATCTATCTTGGCCTTCTCCAGGTCCTCGGGATAGACATAGAAAGCCATGTCCATAATGTCCGTTGCGGAATATCGATACGGAAGGGTGAAAATCTTATAGTTTGTGATAGCCAGAGAAACTGTGTCCGGATAAATCGGGTAACGGACCGACCAGAAGAAAGTTTTAGTGCCGTCGTTGTTGTCCCGTTCTTTAACCAGCTTTCCGTTAGAGGCGACGCTTAAGGAGTCCGGCACGGTAATTATTAGATCGAGTGAATTGACCTTGGCCGATGACTCATCCTTACACGGCCACCATTGTTTCGCGGTAAATGGAAGTCCGTAGGTGGAAACCATCGGCACCGACTGATGTTCACTGAAAGTAAAACCTTTTCCTTTTGGTTGGCCTTGATAGTTGATGACAATATCAAAGACAGTATTTGCCTTGAGCGGCTGGGCCAGCGTGATATCAAGCTGATCATTGAGTTGAGAGAACTTCAATTCTCGTCCTCCGCTTTGCACGGACGCCACTGACATGTTGCCCGCAAGATCGAGGGTGATTGCTCTCAGATTTGCAGCGATCGCAAGCGCTTGCATCGCAACGCTACCTTCTATGAGTTTCGCCGCGGGATCTATTCGCAGACGGATCTCATACTTCTTGGGAAGCCAATCCCCTTGAGCCCGAGGGTCAAGTTGCTTACCCATCTTCGTTGATTCCGATTTCGCGGCTGCCAATTTCTTGTACGCGTCGGCGCCGGCGCCTGCTTGACGGCTGTTCGTGGCGACATCCTCCACGGCGAATGTGCTTGCACCGCATAGCAGCGAGGTGAGCAAAACTGGCGTGAGTCGTCGCATGATTTGATTGCTCCTCGTGTTCAGGGTTGGTCTGCGCCAAGAATTATTTCGCGCACGATCGCACGACGCGGCAATGAAGAGGGTGTCTCGTTGACAAATTCGTTGATGTAGAGCCGGTGCGCCCACGGATGCCTAACAATCCCATTGGGAAAAGACAGTCGCGCCTTCGTACCTGCTCCATCCACGATCCCGCGCTCGCCATTGCCGAGGATGCGCCTGGCTGTGCCATCGAGCATGACCTCGTAAATTTCGTGCGATTGAGACGCGGTGACGTAAAATCGATCCTTTTGATTGAAGCACAGATGCCCCAGGCCCTTCGCGGATATGGTCGTGAAGAGCGCGACAGCACCTTGCGAATCGATCTTCAGCATCTTGTTGTCTCTATAGTTGACGACATAAAGATTTCCCTCGCCATCGAACGCAATTCCGTTTGGGCAGTTGAAAAGATCGCTCTTTGCGAATGACGAAACGGTCCCGTCCTTCGCAATCTTTGCGATCGAGTTGCCGCGACAATTCGCGACGAAGACATCACCCGTCTGTTTGTTGATCGCGATTCCGACCGGGCCGCTCAGGCCGCTGGTAGCGAATGGCTGCGCTTGACCTTTTCGATCGATTTTAGTGATCGAGTCGCCGTAGAAATTCGATTGCAAGAGATTGCCTTCATGGTCGATCGCGTTGCCGGAGGCGCCGTAAAGGCCTGATGCAAATACGTCACGCTTGCCTTCGGGCGTAATTTTCCAAACGATCTCGCCGAAGTCGGCAACGTAGATATTGCCGAGCGCGTCGACCGTTACGCCTCCAGTGCTGTGGCCCTCAATCACTTTAGTGAGCGCATGGATTTTCGTCTCCGCATGTGCAGAAACAGCCACAAAAAGCAGCCCGAACACGAACAGTAGCGCCCGGCTGCGGTTAAAATAAAAAAATGCCGACAATCTCATCAGCGTGCGTAGTTGTTTAGACGTTTTGTTAATCATGAGATCTCCTCAGGGTGGTCTCCAAATGCTTGAGTACCGCGTCCAGCGGTTCGCGTGATTGCTGCGCTTTGGCCATCGCTTGCGCACCTTCAATCGCTGCGACGATGTACAGGGCGAATTGTCGCGCGCTTTTGAACCCCGTCTGCGCTTCCAGATCAGATTGGGAACGCAATGCCTTTACCCATTCATCCTGCCAGCGATCGAAGAGTGCGGATAAGGAGCTCTGGATTTGTCGATCTTGCAGAGCCAGCTCGCTGGAAAGGTTGTTAATTGGGCAACCGGTGAGCAGCTCATCGGTTGATCCTTGCGTGCGAAGATTTCGAATGACTTGACGAATTGCGTCCAGTGGCTTTGGCGCATGGACAACGGGATCGATCATCCGGCGATTGAATTTCGGGGCGACGATTTCTTTGATGACGGCGAGAGCGATCTCCTTTTTCGAGCCGAAATGATGATGAAACGACCCTTTAGTAGCTCTGGCTGCTTTCAAAATCTGGTCGATGCCAGTCGCGTTGTAACCGTTGTTATGAAATAACTCGGCCGCAGTGGCGATGATCCTGTCACGCGCACTGTCGGGTCTATCTCCAGTTCGTTGGCGTATTTTCATTATTGCCCTGCTGGAAACCAGCGGAGACGAGACCGCGGCGTCGGTTCCAGAACCAATAGCTCTGGTGTATCACGAAGCAATTTCTCCGACGCCAATGTTTCCCCCACTCGCCGAGCGGCGGCAGTAAAGCTCTCTTTCAAGCTCTCCTCATCTCTCAAGATTCCAAGCCAGACGAGAAAAGGTCCGTCGTTGCGCACAGGAAGCTGTGGAAAGTTATTCGGCGTATCGAGTGTGACGAGGATGCCCGCTTCGCGCACGCCGGGCACACGATAGGATGAAAATGTCCTTCTCAGCTTCGCGCTCAAGATCTCATCCGGTTGATTCTTCAGGGAAAGGATTTGGGCCACGGCAATTCCCATCACGCCATGTTTCTCCGTCACGGGATCGACGGCAGGGAGAACCGTTACCTCGGTGTCGGGAGCGAGCGGCCGGAGCAGAAGAACGTTATCGCTGTCTTTCATTAATGAATTCATCTTCAAACTGTGTTCACGCCAAAGAGGGCCGAAATAGAAAGCACCGTTAACGATCGGGCGGTCGAACCTGGTATGAAATCCGCGCAACCAGACAAAACCCGAAGCATTTCCACGTTCACGGAATTGCCCGAGCGCCAGAGCGCCCAGTTGTTCGAACGCTTCCGGAAAGTAAGTCTCAAAATATTTGATAAAATCCTCCCGTTTCCCTTCTTTGATCGTGTAACGACGGAACTCTATGACTTGAAAATTCGACAGCGGATTGACCTCTTTCATAATCTGATTTGCGAATTGCAGTTCCGCCGCTGGGGTCGGTCCGGCCGCCGCGCGGGCAAGGCACAGGCTGACCGCTCCCAAGCGGAGAACAAGCCGATGAACCCGAAATTCCATTACTGCCCATACTAGACTGACCGGTCTGTCTGTAAAGAGGTTTTTTTCAGACGCATGAAAGGCTAAAGTTTGTTAGCTCAACCGAATCGACAAAGAGGCTGAAGGTTTGCCGTTGTTAGGCATCGGTAAGAACGGCGTCGTCGACCGCGCCATCATCGACAAAAACGCGCGCATTGGCGACGGTGCTGTCATCACTCCCGAAGGCAAACCGAAAGATTTCGGCGGCGAAAATTTATTTCAGTCGCGTCGTCGTCGTGCCGAAGAACGCGACCATTCCGCAGGAATGTGGATTTAAATTTTTCAGCAACCGACCTCAGTCGCGTTCCTAACTCGCGCTTTGTCGGCACAAACGCCGAGGTTTGGCGCGAAGACGACCACTGGATGTGGGCGGCCCGTGTGCTGGAGCGTATCGCGATTAAGTGACGACTGAATCGTCAACGAGAAGCTGAGCTTGGGACAAAACAGCTTTTGCTTTGGCTGCAGTGTGTACGCCTAACGACCCAAGCTCAGCGACCCGGCGCACGGGACGCACCGATGGCAACCGCGACGCTCTCGCCGGGTTCGCTGCAGCGCATGGTTAGGCGGCGTTGTCTGTGGCGCTCTCATCTCAATCCAGAAACCACTCGGTGAATGTCGTCGGGTCGTGCTTGCCAGGCAGCTTCCTTATCTGCCGAAGGAGCGGCCTCGCCTCTCTAAATGAACCGAGCACTCGGTATATTTATCGCGTCAATCGGACTTTACCTGCCCTTCTATATCGCGGTCAAAGCTCCAAAATATTTGCCTTCGATATAGCCCAGGCAAATGTATTTCATGGCCGCCTCCTATTTCTTGATCGCGAAATCGGCCGCGTCGAAAATCTGGCGGATTTCAATCACGTCGCCCGGGTCCGCGGGGCAGCGTTGCGCCCATTTCACGAGCTCTTCTTTCGAATTGGCCTCGACCATCCAATAGCCGCCGAGCACTTCCTTGGCCTCAATGAAGGGGCCGTCGGTCACGGTCGGTTTGCCTTTGCCGAACGCGACGCGCGCGCCGGTGGCCAACGGATGCAGGCCGTTCAGTGAAATGATTTTAACGGCCTTTCCCAATTCCTCATTGAACTTGGTCATTTCTTCCATTTTTTTCGGATCGGGTACAAACCCCGGGTCCACTTTTTTACCGCCTTGATAAACGGCGGGGATCATCAGCATCATGAATTGCATGTTATTTCTCCTTTGGTTTTATTTGTCCTGCACTGGTCATCCTCTCTCGACATGCTCAGTCTCAAAATATCTGATAAAATTTTCCCGTTCCCCTTCCTTTATTGTGTAACGACGGAACTCTATGACTTGGAAACTCGACGGGGATTGGTGTCGTTCATAATTTGATTTGCAGGTTGCCTTTGCTCCGCTGGGGTTAATCCGACCGCGGCGTGTACAAGGCAGAAGCTGAGTGCTCCCAATCGGACAACCGGATAACTCCAGGCTTTCATTGAGTATCCATAATAGACTGACCGGTCTGTCTGTAAAGAAGTTTTTAGCTCACAGCGATTTCGATCCCCTATTTGTTCTTGCGTGGAAGCGAGCCTGTTCAGACGTATTGGCGACGCCGAGCAACTAAATGCTCAAGCGCTCGCCGAGGTAAGGCTGGCGCCTGATAGGATCAGTAATAAATCAAGCATCGGCATCCCAAAGGCGTTTTCGAAAATAGTCTTTCCAGCTTTGTGGTAATGCGGGTAGCTGAGTGGCGCGTCGGAGCAGCTCCTGGTTTTGGGAATCTACCGTGTAGAGGTTCACAATGTCCGTGATCGTAACCCCGGTTTCCTGTTGCTCGGTGAATTCAATGGCGTCGCCATTCTCTACTTCTCCTTCGCGAATCACTGCGAGATAAAACCCGCTGCGTTTGCTCTCAAGAAAATGTTTCACCATGTCCCTGCGGTTAAACCGAATTCCAAGCTTGAAGCACGGCATCCGCGGCTGCGTCACCATAAACTCTGCTGAACCAATCCGAATGCGGTCGCCGATTTTTATCTGGTCCTCTAGAATACCTTCACTGGTGAAATTTTCGCCGAACGCTCCCCACGGCAGTTCAATGTCAGATAGCTGAGTCCGCCAATAGGAATAATGTTCGCTTGGATAAAGGTAGACGGCTTTATCGACTCCTCCGTGCACTGAAAGATCGGATTGTTGATCACCATCCAGGTTCAGGGTCGAAACACGCACGGGACCTTGAACCGGAGACTTCCAAATTGATGTCCGCACGGTTTTGCCACCAACCGTGATCTCTCGCGGCAGTCCCACATTCACGGAAATCAGCTTCATAGGGCAATGACACGTCGGACTGCATTTACAGCAAGCATCTAATCGGACGTTCGTTTCGACGAGACGCCAGCTAGGCGCTCCTAAAATTTTTCCGCTGAGACGGCGGCTATAGCAGAACGCCTCGACGCGGAGAGGCGGCTACAGTTACCTCTTCGCGTAAACTTCCGAGCCTTTTTCCAGAAATTGACTCAAGCGTTGCCCACGCTCTCGCCCTCTCGGGCTTGCCCGTCTATGTCGCCTCATCCCAATTCGGCTCCATTTCCTTCCTCTTTTCCTGCATTCCTGACTTAACAGCTGATCGTCGGCAAAGCGGGGTGAGTTATTTTAGCGGCTGGTGCGGAACTGATCGTCCTTGTTTTTGAACAGGATGTTGAACGTGGTGAGCGAACCGTAACAGCGGGTAATATATTGTTGCAGGTCGAACTTGTCGGCATCGCTTAGTTTGTCGCTCGCGTTCACCTTCTGCTCGAGAACTCGCAGGTTGTTCCGGATCATGACGATTTTGTGGAAGAATGTCTCAAGCGGGACTTCTTTCGGCTGAAGCGAACTGTCGGC